>NZ_DBFCCJ010000022.1:0-1367 GCF_048380235.1 Ventrimonas sp.
TGAACTGCACCCCAAATGTTGGACATAATCTGACATCTGAAGGTGCAGTTTATGAAACATTCATTTGAAGTAAAACTTGCCGCTGTAAATCATTACCTGGCTGGTCATGCAGGCATCATTTCTACGGCAAAACTCTTTCAACTTTCTCACACCAGCCTCTCACACTGGATTAATCTTTTTCTTCTTCACGGTCCTCGGGCACTGGATTGCAGACACAAGCGTAGCTATTCTCCTGAAGATAAACTTTGCGTGGTTCTTTATGCTCTCGGGCATTCTGAGTCTCTACCCCGGGTAGCTGCCCGGTTTAACATTCCCAGCCACAACACGGTTAAAAACTGGATAAAAGGCTACCGCAAATCTGGTAATGAGGCCTTTATCAGGCGCAGGAAGGAGAAAAGCATGACCCGTTCTGATGATACCCATGAAAACGAGGCAAACATGACGCCGGAAGAGATGAAGAATGAGCTGCGTTATCTTCGCGCAGAAAATGCATATCTGAAAGCCATGCAGGAGCATCTCCTGGAAAAAAAGCGCCAGGAGCTGGAGAAAAAACGAAAGTCATCCGGAGCCTGAGGTGCGGACACTGCCAGTCTGACCTGTTAAAGGCTGCAGGGCTGGCCAGAAGCACGCTGTACTACCAGCTGTCACTGCAGAAGGCTAAGGACAAGTATGCTGATGTGAAACAGCTCATAGCCTCCATCTTCCATGAACACCGGGGATGTTATGGGTACCGGCGGATCCATTGTGAGCTTCAGAAAAGAGGTCTTAAGTTCAGTGGCAAAACAGTGCGAAAACTGATGCAACAGCTCGGCCTGAAGTCTCCTGTGCGCCTGAAGAAATACCGGTCTTACCGGGGAAATATGGGACTCGCTGCAGAAAATATCCTTCAGCGGCAGTTCAAAGCGGAAGCTCCCTGTGAGAAATGGGTGACAGATATCACCGAATTCAGGGCTGGCGGACAAAAACTGTACCTGTCCCCGATACTTGATTTGTTTAACGGGGAAATCGTGGCGTGGGAAACTGCCTGCAGGCCTACAGAGGAGCTGGTGAAGCGCATGTTAAATAAGGGGCTGGAAAGCCTTGCAGAAGGAGAAAAACCGCTGCTCCACAGTGATCAAGGGTGGCATTACCGGATAAAAAGTTATCAGTCTGCCCTGGCAGACAAAGGGTTAGTGCAGAGCATGTCGCGCAAGGGCAACTGCCTTGATAATGCGGTAATGGAGAATTTCTTTGGTCACCTGAAAGAAGAAATGTACTATCGCCGGGACTACAGAAGTGTAGAAGAGCTGGAAAATGCCGTTAACGAATACATAACTTACTGGAATCAAAAAAGAATAAAACTCAGTCTTGGGGGACTCAGTCCGGTA
>NZ_DBFCCJ010000023.1:0-17899 GCF_048380235.1 Ventrimonas sp.
TTCTGAAATCTCATTTCAAAGATGTCCAACCAGGACTCTTTTTTATTAGAATTTTCAGGGTTTTAAACACTGTTCAATCTTTCATTTTCAAGGTTCATGTTGTTGCTGTTCTCAGCGGCAACGTTCAATATTTTATCACATTGCTTTCGCTTTGTCAACAACTTTTTTAAATTTCTTTTTGAATCTTTTCAGATTCGTTTTGCTGTTTTCAGCAGCGTGTTATATCTTACCAGATGTTCACGCGTTTGTCAACAACTTTTTTAATTTCTTTTCAGACCTTTTGTCTTAAAGAGAAAAAAAGAATCATCTGGAATTGAGCGGAGAAAGAGGGATTTGAACCCTCGCGCCGGTTGCCCGACCTACACCCTTAGCAGGGGCGCCTCTTCGGCCTCTTGAGTATTTCTCCGAATTCATGATTCCATATGATTTTGCGCTGTCCACTTGCATTTTCAGACGCATAGCCTATTATATAGTATGAGTATTACTTTGTCAACCACATTTTTAAACTTTTTTTTCATATTCCCGAATTGCGGTTTCATAAAGGTTATTCCCTTCTGAATCGATCACAACGATCACAGGAAAATCCGTGACCTGAAGCTTACGGATTGCCTCTGTACCAAGATCATCGTAGGCAACAACCTCTGATGAGAGGATGCGCTTGGAAAGCAGTGCGCCTGCTCCTCCTACTGCCGCAAAGTACACACAGCCGTTTCTGACTACTGCATCAATGACTTCCTGACTGCGTTTTCCTTTTCCAATCATGGCACCAAGACCAAGATCGATCAGATTTGGGGCATACTTATCCATGCGGCTGGCAGTAGTCGGACCTGCAGAACCGATTGGTCTTCCTTCCCTTGCCGGAGATGGTCCCATATAATAGATGACATTGCGGTCCGGTCCATCTCGATTGGAAGCTTAATGAACACCACTGCCATGTCGGTGTCCTGGCAGATTGGAATCATATCATCTCCGGCAATCTGCAGGTTTTCCTGCAGCTGGATCAATATCTGTTTTCCGAGAGGAGATTCCTCTTCGTCCACCGCTTTCTTCATGCGTGCTGCCATATCGTCCGAAAGAAAATGATTTGCCTCAATACAAAGCATGAAAAAGGACATGACACCAGCTGCCAAAATACAGCCGGCAGCATGTCCTCTTCATTGTTTTTATGAATTACTGCTCATTTTGTTCTCCGTTTTCTTTCTGATGCTCCTCAGAAAGCTCCAGCTCCTCAATACCATCTCCCTCGGACTTTTCTCCATCATCGCGTACCTTTGCAATGCTTGCCACGCGGATATCGGAATCCTGGTCAATGTTCATCAGCTTCACACCGGAGGTATTTCTGCCAATGACAGAGATATCTTCTACGGAAATCCGGATCACAACGCCCTCATTGGTGATCATCATAATATCATGGTCGTCGTGTACGAGTTTTGCTCCTACAATATCTCCGGTCTTCTCGGTGATCTTATAACAGAGCACGCCTTTACCGCCGCGATTCTGGGCGGTGAACTCCTCAATCGGGGTGCGCTTGCCCATGCCATTCTCGGATACGATCAGAAGCTTCTCGCCCTGGGTATCCATCTGCATGCCGACTACTTCATCCCCTTCATTTAACTTCATTCCGATCACGCCCATAGAAACACGTCCTGTCACACGTACATCTGTCTCATGGAACCGGATGCACTGCCCCTTCTTCGTGATCAGGAAAATATCCTTGGTATTGTCGGTTGCTTTTACTTCGATCAGCTCATCCTGTTCCTTCAAGACAATAGCCTGCAGGCCGTTCTTGCGGACGTTCTCATACTCCTTCACCGGAGTTTTCTTCACCATACCACCACGTGTAGCCATGAACAGATAGTCAGTCTCATGGTATTCCTTCACTGGAATGATCGCCGTGATCTTCTCCTCCGGCTGCAGCTGCAGGAGATTGATGATGGCGGTTCCGCGGGCTGTACGGCTGCCCTCCGGGATCGCATAAGCCTTCAGGCGGTATACACGGCCCTTGTTAGTAAAGAACATAATGTAATTGTGGGTCTTGGTCAACAGCAGATCCTCAATATAATCCTCATCGATGGTCTGCATGCCCTTGATTCCCTTACCGCCTCGGTTCTGGTTTTTAAAATTGTCCACGCTCATACGTTTGATATAGCCAAGCTTGGTCATAGCCACAATCGTATTCTCATTCGGGATCAGATCTTCCATGGACATATCGAACTCATCAAAACCAATGGCGGTCTTACGGTCATCACCATATTTATCAGAAATGATCAGAATCTCTTCGCGGATCACACCCAGCAGCTTTTTCTCATCTGCAAGGATCGCTTTTAACTCCTCGATCTTTGCCATTAACTCTTTGTATTCATTCTCCAGCTTCTCACGTTCCAGACCGGTCAGAGCACGCAGACGCATATCTACGATTGCCTGGGACTGGGCATCACTTAAGCCAAAGCGCTCCATCAACTGCTGCTTTGCAATCTGAACGTTCTCTGAACCGCGGATGATGCGGATAACCTCATCAATATGATCTAGCGCAATCAGCAAGCCCTGTAAAATATGAGCGCGCTCCTCTGCTTTGTTTAAATCATATCTGGTCCGGCGGGTAACTACATCTTCCTGATGCTTTAAGTAGTAATTCAGCATCTCCAGAAGATTTAAGACCTTCGGCTCATTATTCACCAGTGCCAGCATGATAACACCAAAGGTGTCCTGAAGCTGGGTGTGCTTTAATAACTGGTTTAAGATGACATTGGCATTCACATCACGGCGCAGCTCAATGACAATGCGCATACCCTGGCGGTCAGACTCGTCACGCAGATCGGTGATTCCGTCCACTCTTTTCTCTTTTACCAGCTCTGCGATCTTCTCGATCAGCCTTGCTTTATTTACCAGATACGGAAGCTCAGTTACCACAATGCGGCTCTTGCCATTTGGCAGGGTCTCAATGTCAGATACCGCACGTACACGGATCTTGCCGCGGCCGGTGCGGTATGCTTCCTCAATACCGGCTTTGCCAAGAATGGTAGCGCCGGTCGGGAAATCCGGTCCTTTTACGATTTCCAGAATCTCTTCCAGAGTAGTATCGCGGTCTTCCTCAATGCGGTTATCAATCAGCTTGACTACAGCACCAATAACCTCCCGCAGATTGTGCGGCGGAATATTGGTGGCCATGCCGACTGCAATACCGGTGGTACCGTTTACC
The DNA here is from genome assembly GCF_048380235.1 of Ventrimonas sp. Lineage (NCBI taxonomy): Bacteria > Bacillati > Bacillota > Clostridia > Lachnospirales > Lachnospiraceae > Ventrimonas > Ventrimonas sp. The sequence continues at coordinate 3,200 of NZ_DBFCCJ010000023.1, forward strand.
AGAAGATTCGGGTATCTGGACGGAAGAACAACCGGTTCTTTCTCAGTCTCATCAAAGTTCGGTACAAAGTCTACGGTATCTTTTCCGATATCCGCCAGCATCTCCATGGAGATCTTGCTTAAGCGTGCCTCAGTATATCGCATGGCTGCAGCACCGTCACCGTCCACGGAACCAAAGTTTCCATGACCATCTACCAGCGGGTAACGGGTAGACCACTCCTGCGCCATATTTACAAGAGCTCCATAGATAGAGCTGTCACCATGCGGATGATATTTACCCATGGTATCGCCGACGATACGTGCGCATTTTCTGTGAGGCTTATCCGGTCCGTTGTTCAGCTCGATCATGGAGTAAAGCACTCGGCGCTGTACCGGCTTTAAACCATCCCGCACATCCGGCAGGGCCCGGGCAGCGATAACGCTCATGGCATAATCGATATAAGACTTCTCCATGGTGGATTTTAAGTCTATATCATGAACTTTATCAAAAATATTTGGTTCCATATTGTTCTCCTTGTTGTCTCATTCCATCAGAAACCGCATGCTAAGCAGCTTCCCTGCAGCATTCCTGTAATGTTCCGATCAGACAGATCAGATATCCAGGTTCTGTACATATTTGGCGTTAGCCTCGATAAATTCACGGCGCGGCTCAACCTGATCTCCCATCAGAGTGGTGAAAGTCAGATCCAGCTCGGATGCCACATCGTCATCCATGTTCACGCGCAGAAGAATACGACGCTCCGGATCCATGGTGGTCTCCCAGAGCTGCTCTGCGTCCATCTCACCAAGACCTTTGTATCGCTGAATCTTATTGTTATTGTCACGGCCGACTTCCTTGATGATCTGAGCCAGTTCTTCATCGCTGTAGGCATACCAGATCTTCTTGTTCTTCTCCAGCTTGTATAACGGCGGCTGTGCCAGGTATACATGTCCCTGCTTTATCAGTTCCGGCATAAAGCGGTATAAGAAGGTCAGCATCAGCGTGCTGATATGTGCACCATCCACGTCCGCATCGGTCATGATGATGATCTTGTGGTAGCGCAGCTTGGAAATATCAAAATCATCGTGGATTCCGGTACCGAACGCAGTAATCATAGCTTTGATCTCTGCATTGGCATAAATTTTGTCCAGTCTGGCCTTCTCTACGTTTAAGATCTTACCGCGAAGCGGCAGGATTGCCTGGGTATCCCGGGAGCGGGCCGTCTTTGCAGAACCGCCTGCAGAATCTCCCTCTACGATGAAAATCTCACATTTTTCCGGATCTTTATTAGAACAGTCTGCCAGTTTTCCCGGAAGTGCCATGCCCTCTAAAGCAGTTTTTCTTCTGGTTAAATCGCGGGCCTTTCTTGCTGCCGCGCGGGCACGCTGTGCCAGAACAGATTTCTCGCAGATGGTCTTGGCTGCTGCCGGATTCTGCTCCAGGAAGTAGGTAAGCTGCTCGCTGACGATGCTGTTTACCGCACCCATTGCCTCACTGTTGCCAAGCTTCTGCTTGGTCTGCCCTTCAAACTGCGGCTCCTCGATTTTGATGCTGACAATCGCAGTCAAGCCCTCTCGGATATCCTCGCCGCTTAAGTTCGGCTCACTGTCCTTTAACAGCTTGTTTTTGCGGGCATAGTCATTGATGGTCTTAGTCAGGGCATTTTTCAGTCCTGCCAGATGAGTACCACCCTCCGGCGTGTTTACATTATTGACGAAGGTATAAATATTTTCCGTATAAGAATCATTGTGCTGCATGGCAACCTCAACAAACACACCATCGCGGGTTCCCTCACAATAAATGACATTGTTGTAAAGAGCTGCCTTGCCCTTGTTTAAGTAGGTGACAAACTCCTGAATACCGCCCTCATAGTGGAATACCTTTTCTTTTTTCTCCTCGCGCTCATCCTTCAGGGTGATCTTTAAAGCCTTGGTTAAGAACGCAGTCTCCTGGAGACGGATACGAAGTATTTCAAAATCATAGACAGTTTCCTCAAAGATCTCCGGATCCGGCAGAAAATGAACCTCGGTACCATGCTTGTCTGCAGGGCACTCACCAATGACCTTTAACGGGTACATAACCTTGCCCCGTTCATAACGCTGCTGATAAATCTTGCCATCCTGATAAACGCGGACCTCCAGCCAGGTAGAAAGAGCATTTACAACAGAAGCTCCCACGCCGTGCAGACCGCCGGATACTTTGTATCCCCCACCACCAAACTTACCACCGGCATGCAGGATGGTAAATACAACCTCTACCGCCGGAATACCAGCTTTCTTCTGAATGCCGACCGGAATGCCGCGTCCGTCATCCAGTACCGTGATGGAATTGTCCTCATTAATGGTGACGTCAATCCGGTCACAGTAGCCAGCCAGTGCTTCATCTACCGCATTATCTACAATCTCATAAACCAGGTGATGCAGGCCCCTGGACGAAGTGCTGCCAATGTACATACCAGGTCTCTTCCGGACTGCTTCCAGCCCTTCCAGAATCTGAATCTGGTCTGCTCCGTATTCTGCACTCATGTTATTTCCTCCTAGTCAAAAAATATATCGTCAGTTTTCGCCGGTCACCGTTCCGTTTACAACGTGAAACAGCTTATCCATCTGAAAACGGTTGTTTACAAAATCTTCCAGCCCCGTACAAGTGATCATGGTCTGGATATGGTCAATGGCGGACAGAAGATGGTTCTGCCGCTCCCCGTCAAGCTCCGAAAGCACATCATCCAGAAGCAGGATCGGATAATCGCGCACCAGTTTTTTAACCAGTTCAATCTCCGCAAGCTTTAAGGAAAGAGCTGCGGTACGCTGCTGTCCCTGGGAACCAAATCTTCGGATGTCAATATCTCCGATATAAAATCCGATGTCATCCCGGTGTGGGCCAATAAGGGTGGTTTTCTGTTTCACATCCTGGCTGCGGCTTCTCGCAATCCCTGCCTCCAGTTCCTCTGACCCGGAATTGGGATCATACACAATCTTTAAAGTTTCTTTTCCACCGGACAGTTTCCGGTGGATCTCACAGATCATCTCATTGAGCTGTCCGATAAATTCTTCCCGGAACCGGATTACCTCTTTTCCGTACTGTACCAGCTGCATATCCCACACATCCAGTGTTTCCTCGTATTCCGGATGGAAGAACAGCTCTTTGAGAAGCTTGTTGCGCTGCAGCAGGACCCGGTTGTAGGACACCAGGGAATGAACATACAGCTTATTTAACTGGCAAAGTTCCAGATCAATGAATTTACGTCGCTCTGCCGGACCGTTTTTAATGAGATTTAAGTCCTCCGGCGAAAAGAATACCACATTTACAATACCAAACAGCTCACTGGCCCTGCGGATCGGAATTCCGTTAATGGCCACGCCCTTGGCTTTATTTTTCTTCAAATGCATGTCAATGCGGTACGGAACATCGCGCTTGCGCACAGTCAGCTTGATGTGGGATTCATCGTTCTGGAAACGGATCATCTCCCTGTCTTTGCTGCCGCGATGAGACTTGGTCGTGCAGCAGACATAGACAGCCTCCAGAATGTTCGTCTTTCCCTGGGCATTATTCCCGTAAAGAATATTGGTCCCCGGGGAAAATTCCATATGTAGTTTGTCATAATTCCGGTAATTCTGAAGCTCAATGGACTCTATGATCATAATGTAATCCGGATAGTCTCTCCCTGGAAGGTTACTTCATCACCATCACGAAGTTTTTTGCCCCGCTGATACTCTACATTGCCGTTTACCTTAACCAGCCCGTCCTCAATCGCATACTTGGCATCTACGCCGGATTCACATAAACCGGCTGCCTTTAATGCCTGACCCAGTTTAATATACTCGTCTCTTAATTTAATGGTTTCCATAATTTTCCTTTCTAAACGCCGTATTATGCCTCGTTGATAAAGTTTACAGGCAGAATCAGATAGATATAGCTTCCCTCTTCATCTTTGATAAAGCACGGGGACTTCGGATTCATCATGTAAAGCTCCACATCCTCATCGTCGATGACACGCAGCGCATCCAGTAAAAATTTCGGGTTGAAAGCAATCATGATGTCCTTGCCGGATTTGTGAGCCGGCACATTGGCATTCATGGAACCAAACGCAGACTTCACCCTCATGTTCACATTGCTGTCTTCCACATTCATGATGATCGGCTTGCGGTCACTGTCGCGGATCAGGATCATGGCACGGTCAATATTGTCCATGAAGTCACGCTTGTTTAACTTTACGCGGGTCTCATAATCACTGGAAAGCATATGGTCGATTTTAAAATACTCACCATCGATCAGGCGGGAAACCACAACCGTATCATCGAATTCAAATAGAATGTGATTTTTGCTGAAATAAATAAGGACTTCTTTCTCGTTGTCTCCAGTCAGGATCTTACTGATCTCGGAGAGGGTTTTGCCCGGTACTATAACCTTATGGTTATCGTAGTGTTCCTTGAGCTGGATGTTGCGAATGGAGATCCGGTGTCCGTCCAGGGAAACCACCTTGAGAAAATCATCTTTTACTTCCAGAAGTTCGCCCGCCATCATCTTATTGCTGTCATTCGGGGATATGGAAAAAATAGTCTGACGAATTGCTTCTTTCAAGGTAAACTGTGTCAGACTGATGTGCTGGTCCCGTTCGATGTAAGGAAGATAAGAAAATTCCTCACCATCGCGGCCCTGGATATTGAATACTGCATTTTCGCATTCGATCACAGTATTGAAACGATTGTCAGACGTAATGGTGACCGGAGTATCTCCATCTGGCAATTTTCTAATAATTTCATAAAAAAGCTTTGCTTCCAGCGCAATTTTGCCTCGTTCCAGGATAGAACCTTCTACTTTTGTCTCAATTCCCAGTTCCATATCATTTCCGGTCAGCTTGATCTCGCCTGCATCGGCATCAATGAGAATACATTCGAGGATTGACATGGTCGTTCTGGAAGGAATCGCTTTGGATACAATATTAATTCCATTTAAGAGAGCATCTTTCTTGAATTCGAGCTTCATGTTGATAACTTCCTTTCTGTCGGTTCAGAGTCTTTTTAAATATATATAAAATAAAATTCCGTCGTAATCGTAGTAGGGGATGTGGATTTGTGTAAAAGTCCGTCCAGTCCATAAAATATAAGGATTTCGTGGCGTGAATAAGGATGTTGAAAACTCCATGAAATCTTCTGGATGAACATGAGGTTATCCACATGTGAAAAATGGAGGTAAATTGTCCTGAAAATCATCCACAGTCTGCCCACAGAAAATCCACTGCTTTTCCACAGAAAAATGTGAATAAGTGAGGAGGCAGGCGAATCCATGTTTTATGTCAACCAAATGCTATTGCGGACTGATTTTTTTCTTCAGGATATCAATGGTATTCTGGAGTGATGGATTTTTTTCCAAATCTGCACTGATAGTCTTGATACCATGCAGGATGGTAGTGTGATCGCGTCCGCCCAGTGCTTTGCCGATATTCTGCAGGCCGGTTTCGGTCATGGTGCGGCACAGATACATGACAATCTGGCGCGGGTAAACGATTTCCTTGCTGCGCTTGGCTGACATGATGTCTAATGGGGTCAGGTTAAAATGATCGGCAACGATCTGGATGATGAATTCCGGGGTAACTTCCTGTTTGTCGCCCGGCGCAATGATGTCTTTCAGTGCTTTTTCAGCCAGTTCAATGTCAATTTCACGGTTTTTCTCCAGCTTGGAAAGGGCAACGATCTTGGTGAGTGCGCCCTCCAGCTCACGGATATTGGACTTGATGTTGGTGGCAATGTACTTGATTACTTCGTTATCTATATTGTAACCTTCCATTTCCTCTTTTTTGCGGAGGATGGCCATTCGGGTTTCGTAGTCCGGGGACTGGATATCTACGGTCAGACCCCATTCGAATCGGGAGCGCAGCCGTTCTTCCAGTGTTTCAATCTCTTTCGGCGGTTTATCGGACGAAATGATGATCTGTTTTTTGGCTTCGTGAAGTGCATTGAAGGTGTGGAAAAATTCTTCCTGGGTACTTTCCTTGCCGATAATGAACTGGATATCATCAATTAGAAGCACATCGTTATTGCGGTATTTCTCACGGAATTCCGTGGTGGAAATGTTGTTTTTATTACGGATCGCATCAATCAGCTCGTTGGTAAACTTCTCAGAAGTTACGTAAAGGATCTTGGCCTTTGGGTTATTCTTGAGGATGAAGTTTGCAATGGAGTGCATCAGATGTGTTTTTCCCAGACCTACGCCTCCGTAAATAAAAAGAGGGTTATAAATTTCCCCCGGAGACTCGGCAACGGCCAGGGATGCAGCGTGTGCCAGGTTGTTATTTGCGCCGACCACGAAGGTATCGAAGGTGTACTTCGGATTTAAATTGGCATTCTGCAAGGTGGCTGGACTGACTGCAGAGGCTGTGTTTTGGATGAGCTGGTTTGCTGCAGCCGGCTCAGGAACAATGTCTTCTTCTACAAGGAACTGGACGGAGTCGCATTTGATGCCGGTAACTTCCGCAATGGATACCATGAGCATGGTGCTGTATTTCTTCTTAATATATCCGAGAAAATTGGCATCCGGAACAATGATCTTTACGATATTTCCCGGCTGTTCCAGGGCATAAACTTCCAGAGGAAGAAGCCAGGTGTCAAAGGAGACATCAGAGATGTCATATTCTTCTTTTAAATATTTCAGTATATCATTCCATTTTTCTTTCAGTGTTTCTAACATTCTTTCAGTCTCCTGTATTTCATCAATCTATAGGAACGGATCCGTATCTTTCCAGTCACAGTCTATCCACAGTTTATGTGGAAAAAATGAGGCTGTTTGTGGATACGCAAAAGTATCCAATCTAGAAACATTGTATACCATAAACCGCTGATTTTCAATGAAAACCGAAAAATCTTAGCTGTTTTGTGAAAATTATCAACAGACTTATCCACAACTTGTGGATAACTTATTCACAATATCAACACCTGGTATGTGGGCAGGGTTTCGCGGTTCCTGTTTTTTTGTGGATTTTCCGAGGATTCTTTTTTAAGAAAAGGCTTGACGAACCCGCATGAATTCTATATAATTGAGAAGATGTTTAATTAAAATAGTCGTAATGTGTTCAATCAAATAAGCGATGTAAAGAAGGAGGTGCCGCAACATGAAGATGACTTTCCAGCCGAAGAACAGACAGAGATCCAAAGTTCATGGCTTCAGAGCTAGAATGAGTACTCCAGGTGGAAGAAAAGTATTAGCTGCAAGAAGAGCAAAAGGAAGAGCGAAATTATCCGCTTAATGAATCAAGGTCACAAGAAATTGTGGCCTTTTGTATTATAATAAGATGGTAATAAGAGATGAAACGATTTCCGAGCATTAAGAAAAATTCAGATTTCCAGGCAATTTACCGGACTGCGAAATCCTATGCCAACCGACAGTTGGTTATGTATGTAAGAAAGACTGAGAACACCCAGTCCCGGATTGGTATCTCAGTCAGCAAGAAAGTTGGAAACAGCGTGGTGAGACATCACCTGGCCCGGCTGGTGAGGGAGAGTTTCCGGCTGAACAGGGACACATTGGAGGAAGGATTAGACATCATCGTGGTAGCGCGCGCTGCCGCAAAAGACTCAGATTATAAGACGATTGAGCGTGCATTTATGCACCTGTGCGGACTGCATAACATTAAAAAAGAATCGAAGTGAGACTATGATTAACAGAATTGCAGGTTTGATCAAAAAGCTTCTTATATTAATGATACGCGGATATCAGATTTTTTTATCCCCGTTAAAAGTAAGAACTCACTGTATTTACACGCCTACGTGCTCCCAATACGCCATTGAGGCACTTACCAGGTACGGCGTGGTGAAAGGTTTATGGTTGTCTGTGAAGAGGATACTCCGGTGTCATCCATGGGCAGAAGGCGGTTATGATCCAGTTCCGTAACACATGAGGAGGTAGCACATTGGATTACTTAGTATTAACGAAGGTTCATGGGGCGATTCTGGGTCCGATTTCTCAGATTCTGGGATGGATCCTGAATGTACTGGTTACGTTCACCAATTCTTTTGGTGTGCTTAACATCGGTTTATCAATTATTTTATTTACCCTGGTTGTGAAATTACTGATGTTCCCTATGACGATCAAGCAGCAGAAGGCGTCCAAGCTGATGGCTGTCATGCAGCCTGAGCTTCAGGCCATTCAGGCAAAGTACAAGGGCAAAAAAGACAATGACTCCATGATGAAGATGAACGTGGAGACGAAAGCTGTCTATGAAAAATACGGCACATCCATGACTGGAGGATGTCTCCAGCTTGTGATCCAGATGCCGATCCTGTTTGCACTGTACCGCGTGATCTATTGTATCCCGGCTTACGTGATGCCGGTAAAGGAACATTTTTTGAATGTGGTTTATGCACTGACCGGAGCTTCTTCCGCGTCTGCCCTGAGTGAGGGCGCTGCAGCAAATCTGCTTCAGTTTGCAACTGACCACAATATTGCGTTAACAGGCATTAACCCGGTCGGAGACTTAACCGGTGTAACAGGTGAAGCTCTGGCCAATAAGATGGTTGATATTCTCTATAAGCTGAATCCTGCCCAGTGGAGTGACCTGGCACAGGCATTTCCAAATGCGGCAGATGTGATTTCCGGCAATGCAGCAACCATTGAGAAAATGAACACGTTTCTTGGCATCAATCTGGCATCCAACCCGTTTAACGGAAGCTTTGTGCCGAATCTGGCATGGCTGATCCCGATTCTGGCAGGCCTGACCCAGTATGCCAGCACAAAGCTGATGATGGCAACTCAGCCGAAAAAGAATAACGAGGAAGATATGAGCTCCCAGATGATGCAGAGCATGAACGTTACCATGCCGCTGATGTCTGTATTTTTCTGCTTTACCTTCCCGGCAGCAATCGGTATCTACTGGGTAGCCAGCAGTACCTTCCAGTTACTGCAGCAGCTTGTTGTAAATTCTTACCTGGATAAGGTAGATATGGATGAGCTGATCCGTAAGAACGTGGAGAAGGCAAACAAGAAACGCGCAAAGAAAGGTCTTCCGCCGCAGAAAGTAAATCAGAATGCAACTGCAAGCTTAAAACATATGCAGGCAGTTCAGGAGAAGGAAGAAGCGGAACGTGCTGAGAAGCTTGAGAAGAGCAAAAAACAGGTAGAAGCATCCAACAATTATTATAATAAAGATGCCAAACCGGGCAGTCTGGCCTCCAAGGCAAATATGGTAGCCAGATACAATGAAAAGCACAATAATAAATAAGGGGGTAGCACCATGGATGGAAAGATTACAATCTCTGCCAGTACATTGGACGAGGCAATCACAAAAGCATTGATTGAACTGCAGACGACCAGTGAGCATCTTCATTATGAAGTGGTACAGAAGGAGAGCGCAGGTCTGCTTGGCATCTTTGGTAAGAAACCCTGTATCATCCGCGCCCATGTGATGAGCGAGGCAGAGGAGAAGGAACTGGCTGAGGCAAAGAAGCTGGAAGAGAAAAAAGCTGCTGAAGCGAAAAAGGCAGAAGAAGCGAAGAAAGCCGAAGAGGCCAGAAAAGCTGCTGCAGAAGCTGCGAAAAAGGCGGCAGCAGCACCGAAGGCGGAAGCCGTAAAGGCGGCGACGTCTCCGAAAACAACTGTTTCTGAGAAGCCGGCACCGAAGCGAGAGGCTGTAAAGACTGCTTTGGAATCTGCAAAAGAGCTTTCTGTGGAAGAAGCTCCGAAAAAAGCAGTCAAGATTAACGAAGAGGCAGTGAAAAAAGCTGCGAAGGAATTCCTGAATCAGGTATTTGGTGCTATGGGTATGCAGGTTTCTATTGAGACGGCTTACAATGCCAGTGACCGGGAACTCCTGGTTTCCATGGAAGGTGACGACATGGGAATCCTCATCGGAAAGCGTGGTCAGACTCTGGATTCCTTACAGTATCTGGTAAGCCTTGTGGTAAACAAAGAAACGGAAGGCTACTTAAGAGTCAAGCTTGATACCGAGAATTACCGTGAGAGAAGAAAAGAAACGCTGGAGACTCTGGCAAAGAACATTTCCTATAAGGTAAAACGGACCAAGCATCCGGTATCCTTAGAGCCGATGAATCCGTATGAGAGACGCATCATCCACTCTGCGCTTCAGAATGACAAATATGTTACGACCAGGAGTGAAGGGGAAGACCCGTTCCGTCATGTTGTAATTTCTTTAAAGAAAGAAGTCCCAGCAGGCGGAAGAAAGGAGCGTTACGGTTCCCGCCGCGATAATCGCGGAAGAAACAGAAACGCCGAAAACAGAGGACCGAAATCAGAGGCTGTTGCTGAGAAGAAGGAAGCAGCAGCACAGAATGAGGCATAAAGATGTTGGAAATTTCTGACAGGTAAAAGCATGTCAGACAATTGTGTGAGTACAATACAGAAATAGCAGGCGGGTGTCTGGTAGTGGTTTGACCACCACCTGGCATCCGCTTTTGCTTCTTTTCGTTAAAGTTTATGGATAGACTGGCCAAAGCTGGCCGAGTCGGAGGAAAATATGCTGAAAGACAGAAGTTCAGATACTATTGCGGCGATCGCAACTGCCATGAGCAGTTCCGGAATCGGAATCATCCGGGTGAGCGGAGAACAGGCAGTTTCTATTGTGAACCGGATTTTTATAAGCAGAAAAGATAATTTTGATTTGAATACAGCACCGTCCCATCATATTTATTATGGAATGATCCAGGATGGGGAAGAAGTGCTCGATGAGGTGCTGGTGATGCTGATGCGGGGGCCGCACAGTTACACAGCGGAAGACACTGTGGAGATTGACTGCCATGGTGGTGTCCTGGTGATGAAAAAAATACTGGAGACAGTAATCAAATATGGAGCAAGACCGGCAGAGCCGGGAGAATTTACCAAGCGGGCCTTTTTAAACGGACGGATTGATCTGTCACAGGCGGAGGCCGTGATTGATGTGATCAACGCGCAGAATGATTATGCGGTGAAGAGCTCTGTGAGCCAGTTAAAGGGTTCTGTATCGAAAAAAGTAAAAGCTCTGCGGGAACGGATCTTGTATCAGATCGCATTTATTGAGTCGGCGTTAGATGATCCGGAGCATATTTCTTTAGATGGATACGAGGAAGAACTGTCCGGAAAGCTGGATGATATGATAGGGGAGATGGAGAAGCTTGTGCGTTCCGCAGACAGCGGAAGAGTGGTTTCTGAAGGAATCCGCACGGTTATTTTAGGTAAGCCGAATGCGGGAAAATCTTCTCTGATGAATGTGCTTCTGGGCGAGGAGCGTGCCATTGTAACGGATATTGCAGGAACGACCCGGGATACCCTGGAGGAGCATATCCGTATGCACGGCATTAGCCTGAATATCATTGATACCGCAGGCATCCGGGAGACCGAGGATCTGGTAGAGCAGATTGGTGTAAACCGGGCGAAGGTGGCAGCAGATGAGGCAGACCTGATCATTTATGTAGTAGATGGTTCCCGGGAGCTGGACGAAAACGACGCCCAGATCATGGAACTGATCCGTGACCGGAAGGCTGTGGTGCTGTTAAATAAGACGGATCTGGAAACCGTGATCAGCGAGGAGCTTTTGCAGGCGAAGACCGGAAAAACGGTGATTTCCATTTCTGCAAAAGAAGAGACCGGTATTGACAAACTGGAAAAAACGATTCAGAATCTTTTTTATGAGGGAAGTATCGATTTTAATGATGAAGTCCTGATCACCAATGTGCGTCATAAGACAGCACTGCAGAATGCATTAAAAAGTCTGTATATGGTGAAACAGAGCATTGAAAATCAGATGCCGGAGGATTTTCTGACCATTGACCTGATGGATGCCTATGAACAGCTTGGAACCATCATCGGAGAAGCGGTGGAAGACGACCTGGTCAATGAAATCTTTGGAAAATTCTGTATGGGAAAATAATTCAGATGTTGAGGGGAATTGGAAAGAAGCTGGAAGGAATATAATTATGCCATATTTAGAAGAATCATATGATGTTGTAGTGGTCGGCGCCGGTCATGCCGGATGTGAGGCAGCACTTGCCTGCGCAAGACTGGGTCTGGAGACTATTGTATTTACGGTGAGTGTTGACAGCATTGCCCTGATGCCCTGCAATCCAAATATCGGAGGAAGCTCTAAGGGGCATCTTGTCCGAGAGCTGGATGCCCTGGGCGGCGAGATGGGAAAAAATATTGATAAGACCTTCATTCAGTCTAAGATGCTGAATGAGTCAAAGGGACCTGCAGTTCATTCCCTGCGGGCTCAGGCTGATAAGCAGGATTACAGCCGCCGGATGCGCCATACGCTGGAGAATACGGATCATCTGACCATACGCCAGGCAGAGGTTTCGGAAATCATTGTGGAGGATCATAAGATTACCGGAGTAAAGACATATTCCGGAGCGGTGTATCATGCAAAAGCGGTGGTACTGGCAACCGGAACTTACTTAAAAGCACGCTGTATTTATGGTGATGTCAGCAATGCTACCGGCCCGAACGGTCTGCAACCGGCCAATCATCTGACAGATTCCCTGATTGCTAATGGAATCGAAATGTTCCGTTTCAAGACCGGAACTCCGGCCCGTGCGGACCGCCGCAGCATTGACTTTTCCAAGATGGAAGAGCAGTTTGGAGATAAGCGGGTGGTTCCGTTTTCCTTCTCAACAGATCCGGAATCGGTACAGAAGGAGCAGGTTTCCTGCTGGCTGACCTATACGAATGAGGAGACGCATCAGATTATCCGCGATAATCTGGATCGTTCTCCGCTGTTTTCCGGTGCGATTGAGGGAACCGGTCCGCGTTACTGTCCGTCCATTGAAGATAAGGTAGTGAAATTCCCGGATAAGACCCGCCACCAAGTATTCATTGAGCCGGAGGGGCTTTACACCAACGAGATGTATCTGGGCGGCATGTCCAGTTCCCTGCCGGAGGATGTGCAGTATGCCATGTACCGTACTGTTCCGGGTCTGGAGCATGTGCGGATCGTGCGAAATGCGTATGCAATCGAGTATGACTGCATCAACGCAAGGCAGTTAAAGCTGTCTCTGGAGTTTAAGGCAATTGAAGGACTGTTCAGCGGCGGTCAGTTTAATGGAAGCTCCGGTTATGAGGAAGCAGCTGTACAGGGCTTTATGGCAGGCGTAAACGCAGCTATGAAGGTACTGGGACGGGAACCGGTGATCCTGGATCGATCTCAGGCCTATATCGGTGTTCTGATTGATGACCTGGTAACTAAGGAGAATCATGAGCCCTACCGTATGATGACTTCCAGAGCAGAGTACCGCTTACTTCTGCGTCAGGATAATGCAGATCTGCGTCTGCGCGGAATCGGCCATGAGATCGGTCTGGTAGATGATGAAACGTATGCAAAGCTGCTTCAGAAGGAAAAAGACATTCAGGCTGAGGTAGAACGTCTGGAAAAAACCAATGTAGGTGCGAATCCAAAAATCCAGGCATTCCTGGAGCGTCATGAAAGCACCGCATTAAAGACGGGAGCAACTCTGGCAGAGCTGGTACGGAGACCTGAATTGGATTATTTTATGTTAACTGAAATTGATGAGAAACGGCCGGAGCTTTCTTATGACACAGCAGAACAGGTTAACATAAATATTAAGTATGAGGGATATTTAAAACGGCAGCAGCAGCAGGTGGCGCAGTTTAAGAAGCTGGAGAAAAAGAAGCTGGATCCGGATTTTGATTACAGTACGGTAAACAGTCTGCGGTGTGAGGCAGTACAGAAGCTGAATCTGTACAAGCCGGCATCCATTGGGCAGGCATCCCGTATTTCCGGCGTATCACCGGCAGATATTTCTGTTCTGCTGGTACATTTGGAGCAGATGCGCCATTCTAAATGATGAAAGAAGCGGACTGCCACAATTAGGGCGGTTTTAATTTGGAAATTCCACACAGGAGGGATTATGGAACAGATTTTTGTGGATAAGATGACAGATGGGACACGAGAGCTGGGGATTATTCTCTCAGAGCAGCAATTGGAGCAGTTTTATCGCTATTACGAGTTATTGGTAGAATGGAACAAGGTTATGAACCTGACCGGAATTACAGAGCTGGAGGAAGTGGTGAGCAAGCATTTTATCGACAGTCTGGCTCTGGTCAAGGCGGTGCCGCTTCAGGATGGACGGAAGGTATCTGGCATTGATGTGGGAACCGGTGCCGGTTTTCCGGGAATTCCGTTGAAGATTGCATTTCCAAATCTGAAAATCACACTGCTGGATTCTCTGAATAAGCGAATCAAATTCTTGAATGAGGTAATCAGCCAGCTGGGGCTCCAGAATGTGGAGACGATTCATGGAAGGGCAGAGGACTTTGGACGTGATGCAAAATACCGGGAGCAGTATGATTACTGCGTATCTCGTGCCGTGGCTAATGCCGCAACACTTTCTGAATATTGTCTGCCGTTTGTAAAAGTTGGTGGTGCGTTTATCCCATATAAGTCAGGGAAAATTGATGAGGAACTGGAGCAGGGAACGAAAGCAATCGAGAGTCTGGGTGGTAGTATCGCGGATGTGATCCGTTTCGAACTGACCGGAGCAGATGCGGACCGGTCCCTGGTTGTCATTGAGAAGATTGCGAAGACCGCGAAGAAATATCCAAGAAAAGCGGGAGTGCCGTCAAAAGAGCCAATTGGAAAGTAATTGCAATTTAAGGGAATAGCACGAAAGGGTCCGAAGTTCCGGGGAGGGCCTACAGAACCGCAGATGCGGTGGAATTTTGTACTTCATTCGCTCCGCCGCCTATTGTTTCCCCTGCGACCCAAACTCACTCACTGCGCTC
>NZ_DBFCCJ010000024.1:0-30532 GCF_048380235.1 Ventrimonas sp.
CCGGCATAGAGTACAACAGTTTCTATTCAAAGCCATGAATCGGAGAGGTTGTAGACGGGCATACACATGGAATGGATTTGTGGAAATGCTCAAGTATTACCCGTTAGCAAAACCTAAAACGTACTATTGTTTATATTGAAGTGAATGTTACTATGAGGAGCCGTATGCGGGAAAGCCGCACGTACGGATCTGTGAGGGGCTAAGATTGAGAGGTCTTAGTCTACTCGACTATCAGGTTGCCCTTTGAGAGAGGAGAAATCCTTTTCTCAAAGGGCTTTTTCTATTTATACGGATATTCGCAAACTACAAGATAAAGCCAAAACTTCATATACTCTAAGCACAAGGAGGTTGAGGTTTGGCTATGAACAACAGTTTAGCAGAAGTACATCCAGAGCTTATTACGGAATGGTCGGAGAAGAATCATACGGTTCTTCATCAGGTTTTACAGATTGCTGTCGATGATGACTTCATCAGAAATAACCCGTCAGATAATGTGTTGAGAGAATTGAAAAAAGCACATTGTTTTCAGTCGGAAAAGCGTAGAGCGTTGACGAAACTTGAGCAGGAGCTATTTCTGAATTTCATGAAAACCCACCCTGTATATGAACACTGGTATCCGGTCTTTTCAGTAATGATTTTTGATGATTACCTGGAACGATTTCATGAACCAGCAACAGAAAAGGGTAAGGAGGAGCCTGTTGCGTATGGCTCTCTGGCAAAGGAACAGTTCAATGCAGAAATAGAGAGGCATGGAAGATATTAAGGCTGGCAGAGTGTATACAGCAGGAGTAAAGAAAAATCTGTGGGGAAGAGTCCTGCGGAAAGGTGAATCACAGAGATGTTCAGACGGGTGATATTGCACTTATCGCAGAATGTGGTACTATAGGAGTGAGTTTTGCCTGATTTGATGCTTCCAGGTAAAAGCGGATATGAAATCTGACGGGAGATAAAGGAGCAGATTGATATTTCGATTTTTATGGTTACGGCAAGGACGGAATCCATAGATAAGATCAGAAAACTTGGGATTGAGATGACAAAAAGAATCCTAAGATTTTGAAAACAGTATGGCCAGCGGGATACCGTCTGAATGAGTAGGAGGATTGTAACGGTTCAGACAAGTCTGAATTATTAGGGGGGAAAATTGCACTATGTGGATCTTTTATGCGATAGGCTCTTCCTTTTTTGCGGGAATCATGGCAATTCTGGCAAAATGCGGAATTAAGAAAACGGATTCGGATGTGGCGACAGCTATCCGAACCGTGGTGGTATTGTTGTTTTCATGGCTCATGGTGCTGATTACCGGAACATGGGGCGGGATAACTCAGATTGATGGTCGGACGATTTTGTTTCTTGTTTTGTCAGGATTGGCGACAGGCGCATCGTGGCTGTGCTATTTCCATGCTCTTCAGAAGGGGGACATCAATAAGGTTGTACCCATTGATAAATCCAGTACCGTACTTTCTATTCTTTTGGCACTCATTTTTCTTCACGAAGGAATTACAGGGGCAAAAGTAGTATCTATAGTGCTTATTGGAAATGGAACCATGATGATGATAACGAAAAAAGACATCGAAACAGATTCCGGGAAAAAGAGCGGCGGGTGGCTGATCTGCGCGGTGCTCTCAGCGATATTTGCCAGCCTGACTTCTATTTTGGGAAAGATTGGAATCGAAGGGATTGATTCCAATCTCGGTACGGCAATCCGTACTACGGTAGTGCTGCTTATGGCGTGGATTATGGTGTTTGTTACCGGAAAACAGAAAGCGATAAAGGCGATAGAGAAGAAAGAATTAGGTTTTATCTGTCTGTCAGGATTGGCAACGGGAGCATCATGGCTCTGTTATTATCGGGCATTACAAGAGGGACCGGCAAGCGTGGTAGTCCCGATTGATAAGCTCAGTATGCTGGTGACGATTGCCTTTTCCTGGCTTGTATTTCATGAGAGGCTGACAAAGAAAGCGGCAGTCGGCGTGTTACTTATTACAGTGGGAACAGTATTACTGGTGATTATTTAAAAATTGTTTCATAAACTGCTCCGGATGGACGGATCAGTCCCAACGGCCATCGTTCATGCGAGCGTTTTTTGTTCCTGCATAATAGAAGTTCCAGACAACCATATAAGTATTGCGGATATCATCATCTTCGCAGACAATGCAGACTTTTTTTACGGAAGTATCGCCTGCATCTCCGAAATCAAGGATGGTACGGTAGATCTGACTGATGGCCCGGAATAAAAGCGGCTGGGAGCTGCAGGAGAGAGAAGGAAAGTATATGGTTTCTGCGCCTTTGAAAGCAGCAGCTTCCAATTCTTTTTTATAAAGTCCGGTCAGTGTATCCAGATCTTTTGAGGCCGGGATCATACAGAAGACAGGATCGGATACAACATGTCCGTTCGTTGTGGAAGCGGATTTTTGAATAGCTTGGATTTCTAACATTTTATTTTCTGTCCCTTCAGATTGTATTTGAGATATTTTTGTCTCAGGTTATTTTTATTATAGATAAGAACTGGTAAAATGTAAACGTCATATGTCCTTTTCTTCGCAGAGAAGATGTCTTGACAAGCAGCTTTCTTGTGACTATAGTCATAGGAGGAGATGATGATATGGAAATTGAATTTGATATTCTGGATCTGCTCCAGAAGCTGCACACACCAATAGGGGACCAGGTGATGTGTACGATCACAAAGCTGGGAAATGCAGGGGCAATCTGGATCATGCTTACACTGATCTTGCTGCTGATTCCGAAAACGAGACGTTGTGGTGCTGTGCTTACCGTGGCGCTGATCATAAACACCATTCTGTGCAACGGAATTATAAAACCGTTTGTAGCCAGACCCCGTCCATGCGATGTGAACATGGCCATTCAGCTTCTGATTCCCAGACCGTCCGACTGGTCATTTCCGTCCGGACATACATCCGCTGCGTTTGCATCGGCATCCGCACTGTTTTTTCATGCATATAGCAGTATTGGTGCTGCGGTATCGGAGAGCCGTACAGCAGCAAAGAAGGTTTGGAAGCCTGTGTTGCTACTGGCGTTTCTGATTGCGTTTTCCAGGCTGTATCTGTATGTGCATTATCCGACTGATGTACTGGGCGGAATGCTGCTCGGATGTCTGGCTGGCTATGCCGGATGCCGGGGCATGAGCCTGTGCATGGAAAGAACACCGTGTTAGAATGTCACTCCCTTAGAGTCATAGGAAAGAGCCATGAATAAATTAGCACCGGAAAGAGAGGAAATAACATGTCAGAAACATTAAAAGTACTGGAAACAAGAAGAAGCTGCCGTGCATTCAAGCCGGAGCTTATTGAAGAAGAAAAACTGCAGGCCATCATCAAAGCAGGAACCTATGCGGCCACAGGCATGGGCAGACAGTCCCCGATCATCATTGCGGTTACCAATAAAGAACTGCGGGATAAGCTTTCTGTCATGAACGCAAAGTTTATGGGAAAGGATGAAAGCTTTGATCCGTTTTACGGAGCACAGGAGCTGCTCATCGTTCTGGCAAACAAGGCCATGCCGACCTATCTTTATGATGGAACTCTGGTTCTGGGAAATCTTATGAATGCTGCAGCAGATCTTGGCGTGGACAGCTGCTGGATCCATCGTGCAAAGGAAGAGTTTGAAACTCAGGAGGGGAAAGAACTTTTAAAAAGTCTTGGCATTGAGGGAGATTATGAAGGCATCGGCCATCTGGTGCTTGGCTATGCGGCAGCGCCGCTGAAGGAGGCAGCACCGAGAAAAGCAGATTACGTCTACTATATTCGATAAAAGAGAGAGATAACTGGCCGGAAAAGCATGATTCCGGAACAGCCGGTGTAGAAAAAGTGCCGGGGCGGTCCAACAGAACCACCCCGGCATTTCGTGCTTTTTATTGCTTATTTTTTCTTGCGAAAGGTTACCTGACAGGTCGGGCAGCCATTTGCGATGGTATCGCCCAAGTGGAAATCAAAGCCCATTGCCTTTGCAATGTTACGGTCGCCGTCCATAGCGATATCACAGAGTTTTGCGCACATCTCATCGTCAAAGCCGAGATCCTGCCATGCCTTTAAGAGCGGGCAGTGATGGAATTCAACGTCAAGAACATCATCAGTTTTTTCCTTAACATCGACCTCAAAAGATTTTAACAGGGTTGGTGTGAACATGGTGTCGCAGAAGGATTTACAGCTGGTCGGATCCGGGCACTGTTCTCTTAAAGCATTGCCCTGGACACGTCCGGTTTCGCTGATGGCCTGACGGATGATTTTTTCAGCTTCTTCAGCCTTGCCGGCTTCTGCTGCGTATTTGTAGGTAAGGCCGGTCCAGGTGGAACGATGACCGATCGCGCCGCGCTGGATATTCACTTTCTCGTCGTCTTTGATGGTGATTTTGTTGTCAATCATGGTAACTCCTCCTTTTTGTTTTTACTACATGTGATTGGGACATAAGATTTATTGCAACTGCTTAGAAACATCGCAGTTACGATCTATTTTGCTGCCTCTGCTTTTTCTGCCGCAAGCTTGTCATAAGCATAGGTAGGATTGAGCGTCATACTGCGTCCGCCGGATACCTCAATGGTGGTGGCGGTCATGTAGCTTGCCGCATCACTTGCCAGGAATACGATTGGTTTGGCAATCTCCTCCGGCTCTGCCATTCGGCGGAGCAGGGTAGCATTTGCATTGCGGTCAAGCTCCTCCTGGCTGATATGTGCCCGCACAAGCGGGGTTACGGTAAAGCCTGGCATAATGCAGGTAACGCGTACATTATATGGACAATATTCACCGGCGAAGGTGTTAGTCAGGTTGTTGATCGCTGACTTTAACGGGCCGTATAGCGTGCTTCTTCCGGCGGAGGAGCAGCGTGCTGCCAGGGAACTTACATTGACGATGGCGCCGGAATGCTGCTTTTTCATGTACCGGAATGCTGCCTGGCATCCGTAGATAACAGATTTAAAGCAGACACCGGTCATGAAATCAATTTCCTCGTCATCGTACTCGTCGCCCTTTTTAAAGCCGGTGGCTCCTACATTGTTAACCCAGACATCAACGCTGCCAAAACGATCATTGACATGTTCAGCAAAAGCGTAGTTACTTTCTGCCTTGGAAACATCGAAAGCTTCATAATAAACTTCGCCATACTGAGAAAGCTTTTCGGCTGCTTCCTTCAATTCCTCTTCGTGGCGGGAACAGATGGCAACCTTGGCTCCCTCTTTGAGAAATGCTTCTGCTGCTGCGAAGCCGATTCCTTTGCTGCCTCCGGTTACAACGACTGATTTACCTTTTAAACCTAAATCCATGATGGAACCTCCTCTTATTTGAAGAACATTGCCATAACAGCGCCTGCAATGAATACAGAACCGGATGTTGCGCTGACGAAACCTGCAACCAGGGTTTTAGGAAGCATGTGCTGTTCCAGAACCTGATACTCTTCCTCGTTCTCTGCGCAAACCTTTGCGGCCTCTACGCTCAGGGTGTAGCTTGCCGGGAAACCACCTGCGATGGAGCCGAGCCCCAGGGCAAATGCCATCGGGGTGCTCATGCCGAACTTGCGTCCGATCGGGATGGAGAAGATGGCAATACCAACGGTAGAAAGTACGATCAGGATCGCAAAATCTTTGATCAGCTGGATCACGGTGTCCGGAGTACAGCTGCTTAACTGGGAGAATACAAACATCATAATGATGGTGTAAACGAAGCCCATGCTGCGGGAGCGGACCAGTACATTTTTCTCAATGAATCCCATTGCTGTTGCGAATACGCCGAGGATCAGAGCCCACACAAATTTTGAGATATAGCCGCCGCTGAGTTTGTCCAGGTAACCGGACATAACGGTAAGGATGACCATGGTGAACAGGTAGGTAAAGTCACTCTTGTACTTGTCCGGGATCTGTGGGAACAGATAGTTCTTTGCAGAATCGTCATTGGCTTTTTCCTTTACAGCTGCGGCTTTCCAGGTGCCCTGACGGTACTGCTTTAATACGGAATAGCCTTCTTTTTTCAGGCAGATGCTGGTGAGCGGATATCCGACGAAGCCCTGAAGTACGTATACAGCCATAGCCAGGATTGCCAGATGCTCACTCGGAGCAACCGACTGCATCATCATGGCAGCTACGAAACCACCGGTTAACGGAGGTGCTGCAACTGCTGCGGTTTCCTTACCAAGGATCACGGTTCCTACCGTAAGGATGACAACCAGGATACCTAACATGCCGGCCAGGGTAACCACTACGGTTTTCCACTGATCGATCAGCTCCTGGATATCCAGCATGGTTCCTAAGTGGACAACCATCATCATAACCAGGAAGGTAGGAAGGTTGGAAGCAATACCGGCCTGCTGCAGGATGTCGGCTGGGAGATAAGTCCAGAAACCGAGGACAAACAGGACTGCGGTAATGAACATAGACGGCACGAATGCCTTGGTTGCTGTTGAAATGACTTCACCGATGATAACCAGGATCAGCATGGTTAAGAATGCGGTCTGAACATCCCACTGTGCCTTACCGGTGGCAACCTGATAGACACCACGGTACAGGAACGCAGCAGCCATGACTGCTAACAGCAGGTAGCCAATCCAACGTTTTGATTGCTTTTGCTCGTTCATAACAAAACCCCTCTTTTCTTTTATTTGCTTACGCATTTGTAAGATACTGTAATCATATCACAGCGCGATCCGGAATGCAAGATATATTGTGAAAATAAAATCATAACCGTTTTGGATGTCATCTTACAACGTTGTTACTGTCCACACACACTGTTCACAGTGCTGACTTGAAATTTTAAATTCCAGTGCAGTGGTAAATTCCACCAAATTGCGTCCTATGAAATTTATAATTTGGAAAAATAAAAAAACTGTGATATGATTATAGTGAAATAGCATGGGAAGTATCAGAACAGGAACTGGAAAGGTTTGGGAAAGTGAAAAGAAAAAAAGAAGACAGCATCAAAGATCAGATCTATAATAAAATATTTGCCGGAATTATGAATAATGAGTTCTCTTTCGATGAGTTTCTGACAGAAAAGAGTCTGATGGAAAAGTATCAGGTCAGCCGTGCGCCGGTGCGCGAGGCACTGATGCAGCTTCGCAGTGACCGGATTATTGCCAGTACGCCACGCCATGGCTATCGTATACGGAAACCGGCGCAGGAAGAGCTGCGGGATATCATCAATTTCCGGACTGTGATGGAATGCTCATTTCTGGAACGTTATCATGATATGGTAACGAAAGACCGGATCCGGGAGCTGCGCACTCTGTGTCAGGAATATGAGAACGGAGGGGAAAGCCGCAGCTTTATGGAATACTGGAAACTGAACCGGGAGTTCCATGAAACCTTGTTTATGACTTACAAAAATGAAGTGGCGCTTCATTATCTGCTGGAGAGTATAGACCGGCAGACGATATACTTTCTGGAAACGATGAAAAACTGTTACATGGCTGCGGACCTGCATTTTGCTTTACTGGATTATCTGGAGCAGGGAGATTTCCGCACAGCCTCCACGCTGCTTCGGGCAGATATTGAGAAGCTGCCGATTTGTGAATCTCTGGTGGCGGATAAGGTGGAATGTGTGGGCTTCAGCCTCTGCTAGGAAGGATTTATGCTGAAAATGTGAAGGAAGGCAGAAGAATATGGATTATTTATTTGCGCCGATGGAGGGCATTACCGGCTATGTGTTCCGGAATGCCCATCACCGGCATTTTCATGGCATCAAGGAATATTACACTCCATTTATCTCACCGAATCAGACCCGTAAGCTTACACCGAGAGAACTAAACGATGTGATTCCGGAGCATAATGAGGGTATTCCTCTCATTCCACAGATCCTGACAAATAATGCAGATGATTTTCTGTGGGCAGCTAAGCGCCTGAAAGAGCTTGGCTATATGGAAGTGAATCTGAATCTGGGGTGTCCGTCTGGAACGGTAGTAGCAAAAAAGCGGGGGTCCGGCTTCCTGGAATATCCGATGGAGCTGGATGAGTTTCTCTATCAGGTCAGTGAGGGAATCTGCGGGCTTGGCATGGACCTGTCTGTTAAGACACGGATCGGGAAGACAGATCCGCAAGAATTTGAAGAACTTCTTTCTATTTATAACAGGTATCCGCTCAAAAATCTGATTGTGCATCCGCGGGTTCAGACAGATTATTATAAGAATCATCCGCGCATGGACGCGTTTGATCTTGCGGTGAGAGAAAGCCGGAACCCGGTTTTTTATAACGGAGATCTGTTTAGCCGGGAGGATATCAGAAATTTCCGGAATCAGTATCCGGGTGTGGAAGCGGTCATGCTTGGCCGCGGCCTTTTAACGAATCCTTCCCTGACAGAGGAGACACCTTTTACTGCAGAACGGATTCGTGCTTTTCATGATGATGTGCTGGAAGGATACCGGAGAGCTATACCGGGAGATAAAAATGTTTTATTTAAGATGAAGGAACTATGGACCTATCTGGGAGAAGCGTTTGAAGACAGCACGAAACTGATGAAAAAGATACGCAAGGCACAGAAGATGGAAGAATACAGGGCAGCAGTGGAATGTCTTCTGGCGGAAAAGCCGGTGTGCGCCCAGCCATGTTTTCCAGGCTGGAAGAAACAGGGGTGAGTGTTGCTGCGAATGGAGGGAGAGCATGGCTGTAAATGTAGTTGCGGTGGATAATGCACCGGAACTTCTGGAAAAAATTGAGGGGATTTTCCGCAATATGGCTGAGGTCAGTCTGCTTGGAAGTTTCGAAGAAGCAGTGGCTGTAGTGGAATTTGTGAAGGAGAATCCGGTGGATATGGTATTTACGGATATTGTGATGCCGGATATCAGTGGTATCAGTCTGGCAAAAGAATTGCAGAAACTGAAAAATGCTCCGGCGGTAGTGCTGATGTCCAGTATTCCGGGTTTTTCTCTGGAGGCATGGAAAATTCAGGCATACGGATTCATAGAAAAACCGTACACGAAGCAGGATATCATGAAAATGGTAGAGCGATACCGAAGAGAGTCGGAAAATGGCGTTGACGGCAGTTTTTAAGGGCATTATAATAAAGACATTGTGACGACAGAAAGACAGGAGGAACTACTACAATGTGTGATATGTATATTTCAGATTCTATTTTATATGTGGGAGCAGATGATAAAACACTGGATATTTTTGAGAGCCAGTATCCGATTCCGAACGGAGTCAGCTATAACTCCTATGTGATCCTGGATGAAAAGGTTGCGGTGATGGATACCGTTGACAAACGGGCAACCGATACCTGGTTTGAAAATCTTGTCAGGGAGCTTGGTGACCGGAAACCGGATTATCTGGTTGTGTCTCATATGGAGCCTGACCATGCGGCAAACATCAAAAACTTTGCAGAGCGTTATCCGGAAACAAAAATTGTGGGAAACGCAAAGACCTTTGCTATGATGGGCCAGTTTTTTGAGATGGATCTGACTGAGCGTAAGGTGCTTGTAAAAGAAGGTGAGACCTTAAGCCTTGGCAGTCATACGTTGCAGTTTTTTATGGCACCGATGGTGCACTGGCCGGAGGTTATGGTAACTTACGAGCAGAGCGAAAAGATTCTGTTTTCCGCAGACGGCTTCGGAAAGTTTGGCGCGCTGGATGCAGAAGAAGAGTGGGCAGAGGAGGCTGCACGTTACTACTTAAATATTGTAGGCAAGTACGGCGTGCAGGTACAGGGACTGTTAAAGAAGGCTTCTGGCCTGGATATCCGGATGATCTGCCCGCTGCACGGACCGATCTTAAAAGAAAACCTGGGCTACTACATTGATAAATATCAGACCTGGAGCACCTATCAGCCGGAGAAGCACGGTGTGATGGTAGCATACGCGTCTATTCACGGCAACACTGCACAGGCAGCAGAAGAGATGGCAGAGCTGCTCCGTGCAAACGGTGAGGAGGTCGAGGTGTTTGACTTATCCCGCACCGATGTTTCCCTGGCTGTGCGCAAGGCATTTTATTATGACCGCATGGTGCTGGCTGCAGCAACCTATGATGGTGGTGTGTTCCCATGCATGGAAGAGTTCCTGCTGCACTTAAAATCCAAGAATTTTCAGAAGCGTACTGTAGGTCTGATGGAGAACGGATCCTGGGCACCGTTAGCCGGAAAAATCATGCGCGGTATCTTAGAGCCGATGAAAGATGTGCATGTACTGGAACAGGTAGTTACCATCAAATCTGCTGTGCATGATGATACCAGAGAAGCCATGAAAGCAATGGCCGATGCCTTAAAATAAAAATTTGAGTTACAAAGCTGAATAAAGGTCCGGAAGTGAAAGAGACCGTCTTCCTCTATTTTCACATATCGTTGTTTGCTTGCTCTCGCTAACACGCGTTCGCCTGTGTCGGATTAACATCCGCCACATTCGGACGTGTGTGCTCAAGATGCAAACATCTGATATGTTGAAAATCCCGGAAGACGGTCTCATTCACTTCCTGCTGTATTGGCTTCGCTACAAAAGATAGTGACTGCAGCCCATATTAACTCTGCCATAAAAAGAAAATGCAGCCAGAACGCCACTATCAGATAAAAGCCAGATTACAGGCTTTCGTCAGTAACGTTTTGGCTGCATTTATTATCGTAGAATAACCAATACAGCAGAAGGTTCGGTCAGACTATACAGAATAATCAGATGCGTTGGAATTTTCTTCATACGCGAGCATAGCGCCAGACCGGAGAGCATTGTCTGAGCGTGCAGAGCACGCGAGTTTTGCTCGCAGGTCTGGCAATAGGCGGCGGAGCGAATGAAGTACAAAATTTCACAGCATCTGCTGATTCTGTATAGTCTGACCGAACCTTCGGACCTTATGTGGTTACGTCTCAATATTGCAATATTCGCTCTTGTGGCAGTTCTGGAAATGCAGTATAATTATATTAATTGTGCCATATTTTACGGCATAAAACTAACGTGAGGTGAAATGATGTTAATATGGGTCTTCACTGCGGCGGCAGTGCTTTGCCTGGTGTATTACGGTGTCATTGTGCTGTACGCGGGCTTTGGTACTTCCTTTGCTGTGTTATGGCTTCTGATCGGCGGATTTTTCGGAGCTACGGCTGCCGGGATCCACTTTTACCAGAAATATCCGGAGCGCATGCCGCTCTGGCTCCCTGTATCTTTTGTGACCTTATGCGCCTCCGGCCTGATGATCATTCTGGTGACACAGATCCTGATCTTTGGGCGTATTCCGGCCACGGCAGAGCCATCTCTGGATTATGTGATCGTACTGGGGGCCAAGGTGAGGCCGGATGGAAGCATAAGCAAAACATTAAAGCTCCGTCTGGATAAGGCGCTGGAGTATGCAGAGGAGAATCCGGAAACCATGTTGGTGCTCTCCGGTGCGAAGGGCGATGCAGAGCCGTGTTCCGAGGCAGAGGCCATGGAGGCTTATCTCCTGGGACAGGGGGCGGATGCAGATCATCTGCTGAAAGAGGAACAGTCCTTCAGTACGGTGGAGAATCTCGCATACAGCAGGGTAATGATTGAAAAAAGAGAAATGCTGCTTAACAGAAAGCCGGTTCCGGCACGTCAGCCGCGTATCGGCATCATTACCAGCAACTTTCACCTGTGCCGGGCAGGCATGATCGCGAAAAAGCAGAATTACGGTACGGTCTATGGCATTGCATCGGAGGCCGACAAAGTGCTGCTGCCGCATTTCTCCCTTCGTGACGGCATTGCCTTATTAAAAGACCGCCTGATGGGAAACCTGTAATCTATAAAATATAGAAAAACAAGACAGAATAAAAGACAGACAAAGTTACCGTTCATGCCGAAAATATCAAACGGTAACCGGAAAGGAAAATACGCATGAGTCAGCTGGAAGCAATCAAAAAACTGGATGCCTACCGCGTGGTAGAGCATAAAATGATCGAGGAGATGCAGTCGGAAGGCATTGTGCTGGAGCATAAGAAGACAAAAGCCAGACTGTTTCTGGTATCCAATGATGACGAGAACAAGGTATTCTGTATCGGATTCCGTACGCCGCCGGACAATGACTGCGGACTGCCGCACATTCTGGAGCACAGCGTGCTCTGCGGCTCCGATAAGTTCCCGTTAAAGGATCCGTTTGTAGAGCTGGTAAAGGGGTCATTAAATACCTTCTTAAATGCCATGACCTATCCGGATAAGACTGTGTACCCGGTGGCAAGCTGCAACGATAAGGACTTCCATAACCTCATGGATGTCTATATGGATGCTGTGCTGCATCCGAATATCTATAAGGAAGAGAAAATTTTCCGCCAGGAAGGCTGGCATTATGAGCTGGAGAGCAAGGATGCGCCACTCATCTACAACGGTGTTGTATACAATGAGATGAAGGGCGCGTATTCTTCTCCGGAGAGTATTCTGGATAGCGTGACCCAGAAAACCTTATTCCCGGATACCTGCTACGGCAAAGATTCCGGCGGTGACCCGGTATATATCCCGGAGTTGAGCTATGAGAAATTCCTGGATTTCCACAAAACCTATTATCATCCGTCCAACAGCTATATTTATCTGTACGGCAACATGGATATGGCTGAGAAGCTGACCTGGCTGGATGAGGAATATTTAAGCCACTATGAGGAGCGCCAGGTAGATTCCCGAATCCGGGAGCAGAAGGCATTTGAAGCTCCGGTAGAGCGCGAATTTTCTTACTCCATTACAGAGGGGGAATCCGAGGAGGACGCAACCTATCTTTCCATCAACACGGTTGTCGGTGATGACCTGGATCCGAAACTGTATGTGGCATTCCAGATCCTGGAGTATACTCTGCTGGATGCACCGGGGGCGCCGCTGAAGCAGGCCCTGATCGATGCAGGTATAGGCAAGGACATTCTGGGCGGTTATGAGAGCGGCATTCTTCAGCCGTATTTTTCCGTAATTGCCAAGGATGCCAATAAGGAACAGAAGGGCGAATTCCTGGCTATTGTGAAGGGAACCCTGCGCAAGCTGGCAGATCAGGGTATCAACCGTAAGAGCCTGCTGGCCGGCATGAACTATTTTGAGTTTAAGTACCGCGAGGCAGATTACGGTTCTGCACCAAAGGGCCTGATGTACGGCCTTCAGTGCCTGGACAGCTGGTTATACGACGGAGATCCGATGACTCATCTCTGCTATCAGGAAACCTTTGATTTCCTGAAGAAAGAGGTGGAGAATGGATATTTTGAACAGCTCATCAGAGATTACCTGTTGGACAATCCGTTTGAGGCTGTGATCGTGGTGGCACCGGAGAAGAACCTGACAGCCAAAGAAGATGAAAAGCTTGCAAAAAAGCTGGCAGACTATAAAGCCTCCCTGTCCGAGGAGCAGCTGGAGGAGCTGGTCGCTGCAACGGGAGAGCTGAAGGAGTATCAGGATACTCCTTCCACTCCGGAGATTCTGGCAAAGATCCCGCTCTTAAAACGGGAAGACATAGATAAGAAAGCAGAGACCTTCTGCTGGACGGAAAAGGAAGAGGCTGGTATCAAGGTGCTGCATCACAACTTCTTCACCGCCGGGATCGGCTATCTGAAGGTACTGTTTAACACGGAAGTGCTGCCGCCTGAGGACCTTCCGTATGCAGGTCTTTTAAAATCCATTCTGGGTTCCGTGAGCACAGAGCATTACAGCTATTCAGATCTGACCAGTGAGATTCACTTAAACAGCGGAGGTGTGGATTTCTCTGTGACCTCTTACGCAAACCTGGAGAAGCCGGAGCAGTTTACCGGAGCCTTTGTGGCAAGCATCCGTGTGCTTTATGACAAGCTGGACTTTGGCTTTACCATGCTGGAGGAGATCCTGAACCATTCGGTATTTACGGATGAGAAGCGTCTGGGCGAGGTGATTCAGGAAACCCGCTCCCGCGCGAAGATGAAGCTGGAGAATGCGGGACACAGCACCGCAGTATCCCGTGCAACCTCTTATTTCTCTGCAACTGCTTACTACAACGAACTGACCGGCGGTACCGCATATTATCATTTCCTGGAACAGCTGGAGAAGGATTACGCTGCAAAGAAGGGGGAGATCATAGCCAGACTGCAGGAGGTAAGTAAAAAGCTCTTTACCCGCGCCAACATGCTGGTGAACTACACTGCAGATGACAAGGGCTATGAGAAGCTTCCTGAGACCTTAAAGCTTCTGGCAGATCAGCTGCCGCAGGGGAATGGTGAGAAGTATGCTTTCACCCATCCGGTTAAGAATTTAAATGAGGGCTTAAAGACCTCTGCACAGGTAGATTATGTGGCACGCTGCGGAAACTTCCGCGATGCCGGACTGCAGTATACCGGAGCATTAAAGATCCTGCAGGTGATCTTAAGCTATGATTATCTGTGGCTGAATATCCGTGTGAAGGGCGGTGCATACGGCTGCATGAGTGGTTTTGGACGCTCCGGAGAGGGCTATCTGGTATCTTACCGTGACCCGAACCTGAAGGAGACCAATGAGATCTACGAGGGCATCCCTGCATATCTGGAAGCCTTCGACCCGGATGAGCGCGATATGACCAAGTATGTCATCGGAACCATCAGCAACCTGGATGCTCCACTGACCCCGTCTGTGAAGGGCAGCAGAGGCCTGTCTGCATACCTGTCCGGCGTGACCGAAGAAATGATGCAGACAGAGCGTGACCAGATCTTAGGCGCCACCAAGGAAGACATCCGTGCGCTGGCTGCCCAGGTACGGGCAGTCCTTGCCACCGGAAGCCTCTGCGTGGTGGGCAATGAGGAGAAAATCGAGGCCAACCGCGGTATGTTTGGCGAGATTTTAAACCTTACAAGAGGATAAGCATTTCGAAAGGATAAGTTATGGCAAAAAAACCGGAAGCTACCAATTTTGATAAACTGCTGGAGGAACTGAACGGGGCAAAGAAGGCCGGTGCAGATGGCACAGTCGAGGCCGCTCCGGTTCAGAAAAAGTCCGGCTTTGTTACCCTGATCGGACGGCCGAATGTGGGCAAATCCACGCTGATGAACCATCTCATCGGCCAGAAGATCGCCATCACGTCTGATAAGCCGCAGACCACCAGAAATCGTATCCAGACCGTATACACGGATGAACGCGGCCAGATCATTTTCCTGGACACTCCGGGCATCCACAAGGCGAAAAACAAGCTGGGCGAATATATGGTAAATGTGGCTGAGCATACCTTGAAAGAGGTAGACCTGATCCTGTGGCTGGTGGAGCCGAGTACCTTTATCGGCGCAGGTGAGCGCCATATTGCTGAACAGCTTCAGGGCATCAAGACACCAATCATCCTGGTCATCAACAAGACCGACACAGTGAAGAATCAGGAGGACATCCTGACTTTCATCAATGCCTACAAGGATATCTGCAATTTTGCGGAGATCGTTCCGGTGTCTGCGCTGCGGGACAAGAATACCGACAGGCTCTTAGAGCAGTTGTTCAAGTATTTGCCCTACGGTCCGCAGTTTTACGATGAGGATACCGTCACCGACCAGCCGATGCGCCAGATCGCGGCCGAGCTGATCCGTGAGAAGGCCCTGCGCATGTTAGATGAAGAAATTCCCCATGGCATTGCAGTTACCATCGAAAAGATGAGTGAGCGGCCAAATGGCATTATGGATGTAGAAGCGACGATCATCTGTGAGCGGGATTCCCATAAGGGCATCATCATAGGAAAGGGCGGCGCCATGTTAAAACGCATTGGCTCTGCGGCCAGAAGAGAGCTGGAGGATATGCTGGAGACAAAGGTGAACCTGCAGATCTGGGTTAAGGTGCGCAGAGAGTGGCGTGACAGTGAGCTGCTGATGAAGAATTACGGATACAATCCGAAAGAATAGGCAAAAAAGAATTGAGAAAGAAAGGCAGCAAACAGCAGTGAGAGAATCTGTGAATCTGACAGGCATAGTCTTAAAGGCATCGCCGGTGGGAGACAACGACCGGCGCCTGGTGATCTTAACCCGTGAGCGGGGGAAGATCACGGCATTTGCCCGGGGAGCCAAGCGGCCCGGAAGCCAGCTGATGGGCGTGACCAGACCCTTTGTGTTTGGAACGTTTAAGCTGTATGAGGGCCGGGATGCCTACAACCTGCAGGGGGCCGATGTGCTCAACTATTTTGCCGAGATCCCGCTGGATATGGAAGCGGCCTGCTATGGCTCGTATTTCCTGGAGTTTGCAGATTACTACGGACGGGAGAATCTGGAGGCCACAGAGCAGCTTCTGCTTTTGTACCAGTCTCTGCGGGCCCTGTTAAAGCCGGCTCTGCCGGATCCGCTGGTGCAGGCTGTATTTGAGCTTCGCAGCATGGTCATCAACGGAGATTATACAGAGCATCCGCCGCGTCCGGTCAGTGATTCCGCAAATTATGCCTGGGAGTACATTATTGCTTCTCCGCTGGAATCTTTGTATACCTTTACACTGGCACCGGAGGTGCTGGAAGAGTTGAAACACTGCGTGGAACTGAATAAGCGCCGCTTTATTGACCGGGAGTTTCATTCTCTGGATATCCTGCGCATGATGGAGCAGACCGTGGCACGGACATCAGGCGCGAAGTGCTGAATGCGGTCATGGTCTGTAGGACAAAAAGCCGGGAAAAAATAAGGTGTTGAAAAACCTTCCATGAACAGGTATAATCCTAGATAGTCCTGCAATGCGGGATACCGGCCCTGTTTGCGTGTGCCAGGGCACATTTTATTTTGTAAAATGGACAGAGATGTAACTGTTCAGTAGGTCTGCGCATTTATTGCGCTGACCGTAAGAAAACATAGGCTGGCAGGCAAAAATCCCATTGCCGCAGGCAATTTTTCATGGATTTTTGCTCGTGACTGTGAAGGTACTGAACAGTTACACAGAGACAAACAAGGTCCGGGGAAGATGAGGAGCGTTATGAAAAAGAAAATCGCAGTTTTGACTGCATCCGTACTGCTTGCCGCAGTCTGGACCGCAGGCTGTTTTAAGTCTTCGGGGAATACCTGGGACGGTTCCGAGAACAGCATTTACGTGGCGGATGACTTAAGCGTGCAGAGCGCCATGATCTATACGTCTGAAAAGGATAATGAACTGTACAGCGCCGATGGCCTGGCAGAGTTTGTCAGAGAGCAGATCGCTTCTTATAATGAAGAGCAGGGCGCGGCGGCCGAGTCAGAGAATACCGATGGCTCTGCGAAGCTTCCGGCAGCGCTTGTAAGCAGCAGCCTGGAAGGAAAGACCGGAAAGCTGGTATTCGCGTACGGCACACCGGAGGACTTTGTAAGGTTTTCCGAAGAAAACGGGGATGATACCCACACGGTGACTTCCCTTCAGGTTCTGGATACGGAAGAAACCAGGCTTCCGGATATGAGCTACAAAACACCTGCCGGAAAAGATGCGGATATCCGGAAGGCTGCAGCAAAAGACAGCCATATGGTACTTACCGAAGGCTCTGCAAAGGTTTATACGGAGGGAAAAATCCTCTATGTGACCGATGGAGTGGAAGTGACAAGTGATTATTCAGCAGTGACCCCAGAGGGAACCGGCTGTATTATATTCAAATAAAAAGAGAGGTTATCGATGATGGAAAAGACAATGGAGAAAATTGTGGCGCTGGCAAAAACCAGAGGATTCGTTTATCCGGGCTCTGAGATTTACGGCGGCCTGGCAAACACCTGGGATTACGGCAACCTTGGCGTAGAGCTGAAAAACAACGTAAAGAAAGCATGGTGGCAGAAATTCGTGCAGGAGAGCCCATACAATGTAGGTGTGGACTGCGCAATCCTCATGAACTCCCAGACCTGGGTAGCTTCCGGACATCTGGGCGGTTTCTCTGATCCGCTGATGGACTGTAAGGCCTGCAAGGAGCGTTTCCGTGCAGACAAACTGATCGAGGACTATATGTCTGAGAACGGTATTACCATCGAGGGCAGTGTAGACGCATGGTCCCAGGAAGAAATGAAAAAATACATCGATGACAACAACATCTGCTGCCCAAGCTGCGGCAAGCATGATTTCACCGATATCCGTCAGTTCAACCTGATGTTCAAGACCTTCCAGGGCGTAACCGAGGACGCAAAGAACACCGTATACTTAAGACCGGAGACTGCACAGGGTATTTTTGTAAACTTCAAGAATGTACAGCGTACATCCAGAAAGAAAGTTCCGTTCGGTATCGGCCAGATCGGTAAGTCCTTCCGTAACGAGATCACCCCGGGCAACTTCACCTTCCGTACCCGTGAATTTGAGCAGATGGAGCTGGAGTTCTTCTGCAAACCGGGTACTGATCTGGAATGGTTCCAGTACTGGAGAGGCTTCTGCCGTGACTGGCTGCTGGCTCTGGGCTTGAAGGAAGATGAAATCCGTCTCCGCGACCATTCTCCGGAGGAACTGTGCTTCTACAGTAAGGGTACTACCGATATCGAGTTCCTCTTCCCGTTCGGATGGGGTGAGCTGTGGGGCATCGCAGACAGAACAGACTACGACTTAACCCAGCATCAGAACACCTCCGGAGAGGACATGACCTACTTCGATGATGAGGCAAAGGAAAAATACATTCCGTATGTTATCGAGCCGTCCCTGGGTGCTGACCGTGTTACCCTGGCATTCCTGTGCGCAGCATACGATGAGGAAGAAATCGGAGAGGGCGATGTGCGTACCGTGCTTCACTTCCATCCGGCTATTGCACCGGTTAAGATCGGTATCCTTCCGCTGTCCAAGAAGCTGAATGAGGGCGCAGAGAAGGTTTACGCAGAGCTGTCTAAGTACTACAACTGTGAGTTTGATGACAGAGGCAACATTGGTAAGAGATACAGAAGACAGGATGAAATTGGTACTCCGTTCTGCATTACTTACGACTTCGATTCCGAGGAAGATCATGCAGTGACCGTCCGCGACCGTGATACCATGGAGCAGGTTCGCGTTCCGATCGCTGAGTTAAAGCAGTATTTTGAGGACAAGTTCCGCTTCTAAAATGAAGGAAAATAAATTACAAACCGTAGGCGCAGTCGCCGGGTACATCCTCTCAGGGGGAAAGAACACACGCATGGAGGGACAGAAAAAACTGTTCCTCCGCTATGGCGGTGAAACCTTCTGTCAGAGAATTTTGCATGCCTGTGACTGTCTGCCTGCGGTTTATTTGTCTGTAGATAAAAAAGACCCCTATCAAGAAACCGGTCTGCCCATGGTAGAGGACCGGTGGAGGGAAATCGGACCGATCGGAGGAATTGCCTCCGGACTGGTCTCCTGCAAAGAAGACGCACTTCTGGTGATGGCCTGTGACATGCCAATGATCGATCCGGAATCGGTGCAGCAGCTGCTTGATACATACCGTGAAAATACGTCCGTCATCCTTGTGGCGGAACAGGACGGACGAATTCATCCGTTATTCGGAATCTATCCGAAGCATGTACTTCCTGTGGCCATGCAGATGATCCGGGAGGGTGATTACCGAATGATGCATCTGTTAGAACGGGCCGGCTACCGAACGCTGGAGCTTGGAAAACACAGTCGGGCATTGGAAAATATTAACAGTACCGTGGATTACCGGACTCTGGAAACAGGACCGCGTCCGTTTGTTTTTGCTGTCAGCGGCTGGAAAAACAGCGGAAAAACCACAATGATCACCCGGCTTGTGCCGGAGCTGGTGAGGCGTGGATACAAGGTGGCAGTTATTAAGCATGATGGCCATGATTTTGAGAGTGATGTGCCGGGAACGGACAGCTACCGTCATCAGAAGGCAGGGGCTTACGGTACGGCAGTATTTTCCGATCACAGGTTTCTGATCACGAAGGAATACCAGGGGATTACAGAACGGGAGCTGTTTGCTGCATTTCCGGAAGCAGATATTATTCTGATCGAAGGCATGAAGAACAGTCCGTATCCGAAATATTTCTGCCGATATCCGGAGCAGCCACTGATTTCGGCAGAAAAACTGGCAGATGAAATCGAAAAAAGGATGAGCTTATATTAAAATAACATAGGATAACACAAAGTACTTGATAAAATTCGCAATAAGATATACTATATTAATACAAGTATACAGGTGTCAGAGAAAAATCCACGTTTTACGTGGATTTTTCATTAGAACACAAGGAACAGGAGAACAGCATGGCCCGTATTGCAATTGAAGATGCACAGAAACTTGTTTTTCAGGAAGGGATTCCGGTGGAGACAGAATACTGCCCGGTGTCGGAATGTGCCGGCCGGGTCCTGGCAGAAGACTTGACATCTGCCATTCCGCAGCCGCCTTTTGCCCGTTCGGCAATGGACGGATATGCGCTCAGGGAAGCGGATATTAAAGGTGCATGTCAGGAACAGCCGGTTATTTTAAAGGTGATCTATAAGACCTGTGCAGGAGATCCTCCGGGCCGCAGGCTTCTCCCGGGGGAATGTGTCCGCATCATGACCGGTGCGGTGCTTCCGGAGGGCGCTGACTGCGTGATACGTCAGGAGGATACGGACGAAGGCGAGAGCCGGGTCCGCATCTATTCCCGCGGGCGGGCACAGCAAAACTGCTGTGCGGCCGGTGAAGATTTCAAGCCGGGAGATATTCTGGCAAGAGCCGGAGATCGCATGGATGCCTATATAGCGGCGGCTGCGGTTGCAGCCGGAAGGACAGAGCTTCTGGTAAGAAGAAGGCTGCGGGCTGCCATTGTAACAACCGGTGAGGAACTGGCTGAAGCAGGCTCTGCTTTGCTGCCAGGAAAAATCTATAATTCCAATCTGACATATCTCCAGGTGCGTCTGGTGCAGGAGGGCTGTGAGGTGGTATATTGTCGCAGGACAGGAGACGAGCGCAGCGTCATTGCCGCTGCTGTCAGAGAAGCGGTAAAAACGGCAGATTTTGTCGTTACGACCGGAGGTGTTTCGGTGGGACAGAAGGATCAGCTGCCTTATGTTATGGAGGAGCTTGGCGCGCGTATACTTTTTCGCGGGATCAGTCTGAAGCCCGGAATGCCGAGCATGGGGGCTGTACTTGAAAAAACGCCGGTTCTCTGTCTTTCCGGGAATCCGTATTCGGCCTTTGCCGTGTTTGAGCTTCTGATCCGTCCGTTAAAAGCAGGTTTTCTGGGATGTACGGAATATCATTATACGCGTGTACAGACCATAGCTGCCTCCGGCTTTTCCAAACCAAGCAAAACACGCCGTCTCCTTCGTGGCTGTTATGACGGAAGAAGCGTATCCCTGTCTGGAAAACAGCAGAACGGTCAGCTCACCGGCGGAATCGGATGTAACTGTCTTGTGGATATTCCGGCAGACAGCGAAGCGGTACAAAGCGGAGATGTGGTGGAAATCATTTTGACGGGACAGCAGTAACAGGATCGACCAGTATATCCAGAAATAGAAGCACAGCCGGAATATGCGGATTCGTCAAAATATGCAAAATATATATTCGTATATACGAACTGCTATCGCATATGTGAAAATAACGAAGAATCGACAAAGTTTTACGAGTTTTTGCTAAAAAATATACAAAAAACACACACAAAAACCTTTACTCCTGGAAAAAATATGGTATACTTATACCAGACCGTCGAAGGATTCTTTTTTGTGCAAAAACTATACAAGACGGAGCAAAAGCGTAGACGTGAGTCTGCATAAGTTGAGGAGGAATAAACCAATGGCTAAAAAGTGGGTGTACTTATTTACAGAGGGTGACGCTACCATGAGAAATCTTCTCGGTGGTAAAGGCGCAAACCTGGCTGAGATGACAAATATCGGTCTTCCGGTACCGCAGGGCTTCACCATTACAACAGAGGCCTGCACACAGTACTATGAGGATGGCCGCGAGATCAATGACGAGATCCAGGGCCAGATCAACGAGTATATCGTAAAGATGGAAGAGATTACCGGAAAGAAATTCGGCGATCTTGAAAACCCGCTTCTTGTTTCTGTACGTTCCGGCGCACGCGCTTCCATGCCTGGTATGATGGACACCATCTTAAATTTGGGCTTAAACGAGGAAGTAGTAAACGTAATTGCTGAGAAATCCGGCAATGCTCGTTGGGCTTGGGACTGCTACAGAAGATTCATTCAGATGTATTCCGACGTCGTAATGGAAGTCGGCAAGAAATATTTTGAGGCTCTCATCGACCAGATGAAAGAGAAAAAAGGCGTTAAGCTTGACGTTGAGCTGGACGCAGATGATTTAAAAGAGCTGGCTAACCAGTTCAAGGCTGAGTACAAGAATAAGATCGGCGCAGACTTCCCGGATGATCCGAAGGAGCAGTTAATGGGCGCTATCAAGGCTGTATTCCGTTCCTGGGACAACCCGCGTGCAAACGTTTACCGTCGTGACAACGATATCCCGTATTCCTGGGGTACTGCTGTAAACGTACAGTCCATGGCATTTGGTAACATGGGTGATGACTGTGGTACCGGTGTTGCATTTACCCGTGACCCGGCAACCGGCGCAAAGGGACTGTTCGGTGAGTTCTTAACCAACGCACAGGGCGAGGACGTAGTAGCTGGTGTCCGCACTCCGATGCACATCCAGGAGATGGCAGAGAAGTTCCCGCAGGCTTACGCTGATTTCGAAAAGGTATGTAAGACTCTGGAGGATCACTACAGAGACATGCAGGATATGGAGTTTACCGTAGAGCATGGAAAGCTTTACATGCTGCAGACCCGTAACGGCAAGAGAACTGCTCAGGCAGCATTAAAGATTGCCTGTGACCTGGTAGATGAGGGCATGAGAACTCCGGAAGAGGCAGTCGCTATGATCGACCCGCGTAACCTGGATTCCTTACTGCATCCGACCTTCGACCAGAAAGCATTAAAGGCAGCTACCCCGATCGCAAAGGCTCTGGGCGCGGCTCCTGGCGCAGCCTGCGGTAAGATCGTATTCACTGCAGATGACGCAGTAGAGTGGGCAGAGAGAGGCGAGAAGGTAGTTCTGGTCCGTCTTGAGACTTCACCGGAGGATATCACCGGAATGAAAGCTTCCCAGGGTATCCTGACTGTTCGTGGTGGTATGACCTCTCATGCAGCAGTTGTTGCACGTGGCATGGGCGCATGCTGTGTATCCGGCTGCGGCGATATCATCATGGATGAAGAAAATAAGAAATTTACCTTACATGGCAAAGAGTACCATGAGGGCGACGTTATCTCCTTCGATGGTTCTACCGGCTGTGTATATGATGGAGCAATCCCGACTGTAGAGGCAACCATTGCAGGTGAATTCGGACGTATCATGGCCTGGGCTGATGAGTACAGAACCATGTCCGTACGCACCAACGCAGATACCCCGCACGATGCACAGAAGGCTCGTGAGCTTGGCGCAGAAGGAATTGGCCTTTGCCGTACCGAGCATATGTTCTTCGAGGGCGACCGTATCGAGGCATTCCGTGAGATGATCTGCTCCGATACCGTAGAAGAAAGAGAAGAAGCTCTGGAGAAGATCCTTCCGTTACAGCAGGGCGATTTCGAGCAGCTCTATGAGGCTATGGAGGGCAACCCTGTAACCATCCGTTTCCTGGATCCGCCGTTACATGAGTTCGTTCCGACTGAGGAAGCTGACATTGAGAAGCTGGCTAAGGCAAAAGGTAAGACCGTTGCAGAGATTAAGGCAATCTGCGAGTCCCTGCATGAGTTCAACCCGATGATGGGTCATCGTGGCTGCCGTCTGGCTGTTACCTACCCGGAGATCGCTGTGATGCAGACCAAGGCTGTGATCCGTGCAGCAATCAAGGTGAAAGCTGCTCATCCGGATTGGAATATCGTTCCGGAGATCATGATCCCGCTTATTGGCGACGTCAAAGAGTTAAAATACTGCAAGAAGACCGTTGTTGAGACTGCTGACGCAGAAATCGCAGCAGCAGCATCTGATCTGAAGTACCATGTAGGTACCATGATCGAGATCCCGAGAGCAGCCCTGACTGCAGACGAGATCGCAAAAGAGGCTGACTTCTTCTGCTTTGGTACTAACGATCTGACTCAGATGACCTTTGGCTTCTCCCGTGATGACGCAGGCAAGTTCTTAGGTGCATACTACGATGCTAAGATCTACGAGAACGATCCGTTTGCAAAACTGGATCAGACCGGTGTCGGCAAGCTGATGGAGATGGCTATCAAGCTTGGCAAGTCCGCTAACCCGGATCTGCACATCGGTATCTGCGGCGAGCACGGCGGAGATCCGTCTTCCGTAGAGTTCTGCAACAAGATCGGTCTGGATTATGTATCCTGCTCACCGTATCGTGTGCCGATCGCAAGACTGGCAGCAGCACAGGCTGCAATTGCCCAGAAATAATAATTTGTAATTTAACAGCATAATGTTTCAGAGACCGCATTTGTTCCTCAATGCGGTCTTTTTTTGCGTAACTCCGTTATTCCTAGTGGAAATCAGAAATAAATTGTGCTACACTGCATGTATATACTGTTATATATGAAGACAACAGATACAAATATTGAAATCAATCAGAGGGAAAAGAATGACAACAAAAGAGTGCTATGAGGAAATCGGATCCAATTATGAGAGCGTATTAGGCAGATTTGGCAGCGAGGCGCTGGTGAAGCGCTTTGCACTGAAGTTTTTAAAAGATCCAAGCTACGCGGAATTAAGAGAGGCGCTGGAGGTACGTGACGCAGAACGTGCATTTCGTGCGGCTCATACGTTAAAGGGAGTTTGTCTGAATCTGGGATTTGACCGCCTGTATGAGATCAGTGCGGCCATGACGGAAGATCTTCGCGGCAGGGATATCAATGGCGGAGACCGCTTATTTCCGGAACTTACCACGTGCTACGAGCAGTTAACAGACGTAATCCGGGAGCTGGAAGCGGAGGCATGAGCTGCATATGAATTCACTTTATAAAATGACAGAGCAGCAGGCAGAGGAGCGGATGCAGCTGTACCGGGAAATCTTTACGGTTGTACGTCTCCTGGATGCAGGAGATCTCCGGCTGTCTGGAAGCAATGAGGGCAGAGAATACCAGACCGGCAAAATAGAACATTGCAGCTGCTATGAGTATTGGGAGAAAAACGAGCCCTGTGAAAACTGTATTTCCAGAAAGGTCTATCAGGACCGGAAACAGCGGACCAAGCTGGAGTACAAAGGAAATGAACTGTATGAGGTGACAGCCCGTTTTGTGGAAGTAGATGGAAAGCCCTGTGTGATGGAGCTGGTGCGCCATATGGATGGAGAGCTTCTGATTGATGCGGAAGGCCGGGAGAAACTTCTGAACCGTCTTACCGGCTATCACGACGAGCTCTATATCGATGCGCTGACGGGGGCTTATAACCGCCGTTATTACGAGGACAAGATCAAGACTTCTGTCCAGAAGGGCGGCATTGCCATGATCGATCTGGATGATTTCAAGCTCTATAACGATACCTGCGGGCATGATGCCGGTGATGCAGTTCTCAAAACAATAGTGCTGATGATCCGCAGCTGCATCCGTGATGCGGATTCTCTGATCCGCTATGGTGGAGATGAATTTCTTCTTCTGATGCCGGACATCAGCCGCGATGAGTTTGAGGAATGCCTTCAGAGGACAAAACAGAAAATCCATGAGTCAGAGGTTCCGGGCTATACGCAGCTGAATCTTTCTGTCAGTACAGGCGGTGTACTGATGGACGGAACAGAAACGGTAGAGGATGCGGCTGTCCGGGCAGATAAGCTCATGTACCGGGCAAAGAACCGGAAAAATATGGTAGTCACAGCCGGAAGCGGGGAAGAGACTCAGCAGCAAAGCCAGGACGGGGAAGAAGATAAGAATATCAAGCAGCAGATCCTTATCGTAGATGATTCCGCGCTGAACCGGGAGATCCTTTCGGAGATGCTGCATTCAGA
The DNA here is from genome assembly GCF_048380235.1 of Ventrimonas sp. NCBI lineage: Bacteria > Bacillati > Bacillota > Clostridia > Lachnospirales > Lachnospiraceae > Ventrimonas > Ventrimonas sp. Next base: position 25,632 of record NZ_DBFCCJ010000024.1, read on the forward strand.
TTTCCGTATTCTGGAGGCGGAGAACGGAGAACAGAGCATATCTGTGCTGGAACAGTACGGAACCGGGATTGCACTGATCCTGCTGGATATCGTGATGCCGGGAATGAACGGATTTGAAGTGCTGGAATATATGACCAGGAACCACTGGATCGAGGAGGTGCCGGTCATCATGATTTCCAGTGAGAATTCAGAATCTTACATCCGGAAAGCCTATGAGCTTGGTGTCTCCGACTACATCAGCCGGCCCTTCGATGCCCGGGTGGTATTTCAGCGTGTTTTTAACACCATTAAGCTGTATGCAAAGCAGCGCCGCCTGATCAGGCTGGTTACCAATCAGATTTATGAGAAAGAGAAGAATAACCGCATCATGGTAGCTATCTTAAGTCAGATCGTGGAGTTCCGTAATGGGGAGAGCGGACTTCACGTTTCCCACATCAACCAGCTGACAAATCTGCTTCTGGAACGTCTGGTGCAGAAAACGAAGCAGTATCATTTCTCCAGGGCAGACAGAGAGCTCATCGCAACGGCGTCTGCGCTTCATGATATCGGAAAGATCGGTATTGATGAAAAGATTCTGAACAAGCAGGGAAAACTGACAGCAGAAGAATTTGAGATCATGAAGACCCACACGCTGATAGGAGCTACCATGCTGAAGCATATGACGGTCTATCAGAATGAAGCTATTGTAAAGATCGCGTGCCAGATCTGCCGCTGGCACCATGAACGCTATGACGGAATGGGTTACCCGGATGGACTAAAAGGTGAAGAAATTCCAATCGTAGCCCAGGTGGTTTCGATCGTCGATGTGTACGATGCGCTGGTGAGCCCTCGTGTATACAAAAATGCGTATTCGCACGATATGGCTATGCGCATGATCCTGGATGGAGAATGCGGCGTGTTTAATCCGCTGCTGCTGGAATGCCTGGAGGAAATCCAGGATAAAATCCATGTTTATTATGCTCCTCCGCATGGAGCGACACGGGATTAGCGGTGAAGGTATAGAGACGGGGGATAGAGACAGTGATCCCGTCATTTACAATTTCTTTGCGTTATGTTATAATTTTTTGTTGCGACTCGTTGACTATATTATTGAAAATGAAGGGGAACTACAAATGGAAAAGAAAAAGAAGTTTCAGATGCCGCATACGTACATCATCATTTTTGGTGTAATTCTGTTTGCAGCAATCCTGACCATGTTTATCCCGCTGGGTAAATATGAGACAAAAGAAATCACCTACACCATGAACGGAGAGGAAAAGACCAGAACCGTTCTGGATCCGGACAGCTTTGAGTATGTTCTGGATGAGAATGGAAACAGGGTGACAAAAGTTGCGCCGATCTTCGGTACGGAAGACTTTGGCGGTCAGGGTATTTTAAATTATGTATTTGAGGGTCTGACAACCGGAAATAAAAATGGCACCGCAGTCGGTATCATTGCGTTTATCCTGGTTGTTGGCGGATCATTCGGTATCGTGCTGAGAACCGGCGCGGTGGAGAGCGGTATCATGCGCGTCATCAGCATGACAAACGGCAAGGAAATCTTTCTGGTGCCGATTCTCACCGTACTGTTTTCCCTGGGCGGTGCTGTGTTCGGCATGGGAGAGGAAGCCATTCCGTTCGTTATGATCCTGGTACCAATGTTCATTGCCATGGGGTATGATGCGGTAGTTGGCATCATGTGCAGCTATGTGGCTACCCAGATTGGATTTGGTACCTCCTGGCAGAACCCGTTCGGCCTGGCAGTGGCCCAGGGTATTGCCGGAATCCCGGTTATGTCAGGCGCATGGTTCCGTATCCCGTTATGGATCATCTTCACTGCACTTACCTGTGTGTTCACCATGCGTTACGCGGCAAAGGTGAAAAAAAATCCGAAGCTCTCCGTTGCATATGAGTCTGATCAGGAATACCGAGAGGACTTTGAGAAGAACGGCAAGGCAGATATTCCGTTTACATTTGGACATAAGCTGGTGCTTCTGACCATCCTGATCTGCATGATCTGGACCATCTGGGGCGTAGTAACCCAGGGCTACTACATTCCGGAGATCGCTTCCCAGTTCTTTGTTATGGGTCTTGTTTCCGGTATCATCGGTCTGATCTTCCACTTAAACGGCATGCAGATCAACGACATTCCGCGGGCCTTTGACCATGGTGCGGCAGACCTTCTCGGTGCGGCCATGTGCGTAGGTATGGCACAGGGAATCATCATCATTCTGGGCGGTACCAGCGCGACCGACGGAACCGTACTGAATACCATTCTGTATACCATCAGCAATGGCATGAAGAACTTCCCGCCGGTGATCTCTGCATGGCTGATGTATGTGTTCCAGTCTGTCTTTAACTTCTTCGTGGTATCCGGTTCCGGCCAGGCAGCCCTGACGATGCCGATCATGGCTCCGCTGGCAGACCTGGTTGGGGTAGAACGGCAGGTGGCTGTTCTGGCATACCAGCTTGGTGACGCATTCACTAACTTTATTGTTCCGACCAGTGGATGCCTTCTCGGCGCGCTGGCAGCAGCAAAGCTGGAATGGGGACAGTGGGCAAAGTTCCAGATTAAGTTCCAGGGCTTCCTGTTTGTATTCGCATCTATTGCTGTAATTGTTGCCATGATGATCGGACTGTCCTAATCGGAAATGACAGGAGCTATTCGGCATGACAAATGATATGACCAGGGGAAATCCCGTACGTCTGATACTGGCATTTATGATCCCGACGTTTCTCGGGAATATTTTCCAGCAGTTTTACAATCTGGTGGATTCTGTGGTGGCCGGCCGTTATATTGGTGTGGAAGCACTTGCGGCCATCGGAAGTACCACATCTTTGATTTTTCTGGTTACCGGATGGCTGCAGGGTATCACCAGCGGCTTTTCCATTATGGTAGCCCAGTGCTTTGGTGCAGGGGACTATAAACAGATGCGCCGTTACGTGGCAATGTCTGTCTATCTGTGTGTAGCTTTTGTGGTTGTAATGACGGCAGGACTCATGATATTCAACGTACCGGTCCTCCGGCTGATGAACACACCTGATGAGATTCTGACTCCAACTGCAGCTTATATGAGCATTATTTATGCAGGTCTGTGTGTGACAGCGGCCTACAATGCCTTTGCCGCTGTGCTGCGGGCACTGGGAGATGGCCGGTCACCACTTTATTTTCTGATTATTTCCGCCGTGATCAACGCGGGGTTGGATGTCCTTTTTATTGTCCGGTTCCACATGGGAGTGGAGGGATGTGCCTACGCGACCGTTATAGCTCAGGGAATCTCCGCGCTCCTGTGCCTTGGCTATATCGTCTGGAAATTTGATATCCTAAAGCTTCAGAAGGTTGATTTCCGGTTTGACTTTTCCATGAGCCGGAGGCTTCTTTCTATCGGTGTGCCAATGGGACTGCAGTTTTCCATTACCGCCATCGGAACCATCATTGTACAGAGTGCTATCAATGTGTTCGGAGCAGATTACATTGCGGGCTATGCAGCAGCGGGAAAGCTGCAAAATATGATCAATAGCATTTTCATTGCCTTTGGTGCCACCATCGCGACATTCGTGGGACAGAACCGCGGGGCAGGCAAAATGGACCGGGTACATCAGGGCGTGAAGAATACGCAGATCATGATTCTGATCTCAGCAGCGGTATCGTTTCTGATCATTCATTTCTGCGCCGAAGAGCTCATGCTGATCTTTGTGGATGGTTCCCAGAAGCTGGTCATTGATGCGGCAGACCGGTATTTTATGGCTGTTTCCTGGGCTTATCCATTTCTTGGCAGCATTTTCCTCTACCGGAATGCGCTGCAGGGCATGGGCTATGGACTGGTGCCGATGCTGGGCGGTGTGTTTGAACTGCTGGCAAGAGGCGCGGTGGTTATGCTGGTATTACGTCTGGGCGGTGGATATGTGAGTACCTGCCTGTCAGATCCGGCAGCCTGGGTTTCTGCGCTGATTCCACTGATTCCGTATTATTTTTACAAAATGCGGAAATATTCTTCTTTACAGGAGAAAAAAACTGTGTTATAGTAGCACACAAAATAAAATACAGAAAGCAGAGTAGATCTGTGTGCGTTAAGTGCCAGCTGGACAGGGAGTTGCCGGCAGGACGAAGAAGCCGCCTGGTTTCGCGGTACACGGATCGCATCCCGCTGCGAAGAGGATATATTATCTCCTTTGTAGTTGAGAATTCTGCAAAGGAGGTAATTTTTTATGAAGAAATTTACAGCTTTGTTCAGGGATTCCATGGAAGAATTCAAGCATGTGAATACGGTCACAGTCATGGCCATGTTTGCAGCTATTTCGGTAGTACTGGGGTATTTTACCCTGGTGCTGGGAGACTATTTGAAGATTGGCTTTTCCACCATTGCGAATCAGTTTGTATACTACCTGTTCGGTCCTGTGGCAGGCGGTCTGTTCGGCGGAGCTCTTGATATTTTAAAATACATCATTCGCCCGACCGGAGCCTTTTTCCCTGGTTTCACCATCAGCGCCATGGTGGGCGGTGTTCTTTACGGCTGTTTTCTCTATAAGCGTCCGATCAGCTTTTGGCGGGTGCTGGCGGCAGAACTGACCGTATCCATCATCTGCAATATGCTTCTCGGAACCCTGTGGCTGAGCATGCTGTATGGAAAAGCATTTATGGCGCTTCTGCCGATGCGGGTATTTAAAAACATCATGATGTGGCCTGTCAATTCCATTCTGTTTTATACCATCGGAAAGACTCTCGAAGCATCCGGAGTATTCCGGTTGCTCAAAACCGTGGGACGGAAACGGGCTGCACTATAAAAATTTGCTTCATAAAACCAAATAAGGTCCGAAGTTCCGGGGCGGTCATACAGAACCGCAGACACTGAGTGGAATTTTGTACTTCGTGCGCTCCGCCGCCTATTGCCAGACCTGCGACCCAAACTCGTGCGCTTTGC
>NZ_DBFCCJ010000025.1:0-27011 GCF_048380235.1 Ventrimonas sp.
AATGACCCAATGCCAAAAGGGAAGAAGCGGGAGCCTTCCCTGCGTGAGAAAGAAAAACAGATTGAAGCGGATTTGTTTGACCGTATCGTAACCAACGGTGGCAACTATACTGTTTTGGAACTGGTAGAAAAGTATGTTTCATTGAAAACAGGAGTTCGTCACAATACGGTTGCCGGATATAAAACGGTCATCAATATGCTGAAAAAAGAGAGTTTTGGGAATCTGCGAATTGATAAGGTGCGTTTGTCAGACGCAAAGGCATGGTTGATTAAGCTCCAACAAATTGATGGACGAGGATACAGTTCCATTCATTCGATCCGGGGAGTTCTCAGACCAGCATTTCAGATGGCAGTAGATGATGACCTGCTTCGCAAAAATCCATTTGAATTTGAGCTGGCATCCGTCATTGTTAATGATTCTGTTACCAGAGAAGCGATTACCCGAAAGCAGCAGAGAGATTTGCTGAAGTTTATTCAGGAGGATAAGCATTTCAGCAGATACTATGATGCAATCTATATTCTTTTTCACACAGGGCTTCGTATTTCAGAGTTCTGTGGGCTGACGATTTCGGAGATTGAGTTTGGAGAAATGCGTATTAAGGTAGACCATCAGTTACAGCGTACTGCACAGATGCAGTATGTAATTGAAGAACCAAAAACTGACAAAGGTATTCGCTATGTGCCGATGACGGAAGCTGTCGCAGCGTGTTTTCGCAGAATTATTGCCAACCGAAAGACACCAAAAGTTGAACCGATGGTGGAAGGATACGCTGGATTTTTATTTTTGGATAAAAACGATATGCCGATGGTTGCCCTTCACTGGGAGAAGTACATGGAGCATATCATTCAGAAATACAACAGGATTTACCGTATCCAGATGCCGAAAGTTACCCCTCATGTATGCAGGCACACCTTTTGCTCTAATATGGCAAAATCCGGGATGAATCCGAAAACCTTGCAGTATATCATGGGTCACGCAGACATCAGTGTAACCTTGAACACTTACACCCATGTGAATTTTGATGATGCAAAGGAAGAAGTATATCGGATAGCGAATAGTTAAAAAAGCCCGTTGGTAAGGACGCTTGCTTTACCAACGGATTTACCAAGATTGCAGGGAAAAACATAAGAAAATACGAGAAGATTTGAGAAGATACCTTAAAAAGAAAGGAAAACTCAAAAGTCGGAAAACCCTGAAAAATCAAGCGTTTGAGAAGAAATACAAGATTTAAATGGAGATATAAAAAGATGATTAAAGTACTTTTTATTTGCCACGGCAATATCTGCCGTTCCACAATGGCCGAGAGCGTGTTCACCTACCTGGTCACTCAGGATGGCCTGGCATCCCAATTTGAAATTAATTCCGCGGCAACCAGCCGTGAGGAAATCGGTAATCCGCCGCATTACGGCACTGTGGATAAGCTACGTCGGGAGCATATTCCGCTGATCCCGCATCATGCGCGTCAGATGACGGCGGAGGATTACCGGTATTATGATTATCTCATCGGTATGGATACGGCAAATATACGGAACATGACCCGGATTGCAGGTGGGGTGGATAAAGAACAGAAGATTTTTAAACTGTTGACATTTTCAGGCAGTGGGCGTGATGTGGCAGATCCTTGGTATACGGGGGATTTTGATGCGACGTTTGCCGATGTTATGGCTGGATGCAGCGGGCTTCTTGAAAAGATACGCAGAGAGGAAAATATTTAAATGGGAAAACGGATTGTTCTTTTTAACGACCTTCCGGGTTATGGTAAGGTAGCGCTGGCCGCCATGGTGCCGCTATTTTCGCGTATGGGACATTTCCCTTATCAGGTACCCACTGCGGTGGTTTCCAATACGCTGGATTTCGGAAAGTTCCGGATTCAGGACATGACGGACTACATGCGGGATACCATAAAAGTGTGGGATGAGCTTGGCTTTGATCCGGACTGCATCTGTACTGGATTTGTACTTTCGGAGGAGCAGGTGGAACTGATCGGAGATTATATTCGAAGCAGGAAGCCGAGAATGGATGAGATACAGAATGTGGACAATGGCCGTCTTGTCATGGTAGATCCGATCATGGCGGATGGCGGAAAGCTTTACAATGGAATTGGCATGGAGCGGGTTGCGGCCATGAGAAAACTGGTCAGCTACTCGGATGTGATGGTTCCGAACATGACCGAGGCTGGCTTTCTGACGGGAATCTGCCCGGGCAGGGAGCGGGCCTCGGCGGCTGAACTGCGGGAACTGGTTGACGGGCTGCACAAGTTATCCGGGAAATCGGTGGTCATTACCAGCGTGCAGGATTCTGAAACGGATGAGCATCTGGTTTGCGGATATGACCACAAAAGCGGACAGTATTTCCGTGTGCCGTTTATCTTTCTTCCTGTCCGGGTTGCCGGAAGCGGAGATATTTTTTCTACAGTCATGACTGGAAAACTATTAGACGGTGAGAGTCTGGAGGAAGCGGTGCGGGAAGCGGTGCGTGTCCTGACTGTGCTGATACGGGATAATCAGAGTCATTTGGATGAATACAAAGGAATTCTGGTTGAGCGTTATTGGGAATTACTGGATGAGAACAATTAGCGGCACAGCATATAGCAGGAGCGGAATCTGCTTTGTGAAACTGTGGCGCGGCAGACCGGATATTATGAAATGAGTCAATGGAAAGCATTGGCAGCAGAAAAACAAAATCGGGAGGAAACTTGGAGTGCTTAGAAATGTAAGTCTGGAGGAGATTTCAGACGGCAGATTATATGGGTTGAATGATATGGCGAAGCTGGGTTGCAATGACTGTGCGGGCTGTTCGTCCTGTTGCCGTGGAATGGGAAACACGATTGTACTGGATCCCTATGATGTCTGGCGGTTGACGGGTGGTCTTGGCGTTTCGCTGCAGCAGCTTTTAGCGGGGCATCTGGAACTGAATGTGGTGGACGGGATCATTCTGCCAAATCTGAAACTGGCGGGGGATTCGGAACAGTGTACCTTTTTGAATGACGCAGGGCGATGCAGCATTCATCCGTATCGCCCAGGCATCTGCAGGCTGTTCCCTTTGGGGCGGTATTATGAGGAAGATGGATTCCGGTACATTCTGCAGATTCATGAATGCGAAAAACCAAATCGCAGCAAGGTGAAGATCCGCAAGTGGATGGACACGCCGGATATGGAGCGGTATGATGCCTATATTGCGGACTGGCATGCATTCCTGAAACAGCTACGGATTCGTATCGGAGCAGAGCTGGATGGAGAAACTGCGGCAAAAGCAAGCGCGGATGGTGCAAACGAGACGCCAGCTCCTGATCTCGCAAAATCCGTCAGCATGTATATTTTACAGCGGTTTTATCTGCTTCCCTATGACACCAGCCGGGACTTCTACAGCCAGTACGAGGCCCGCATAGCCGCGGCAAAAGAATGGAGTGAGAATCTATGAGCAACATCAATGACACAGGCAGCATCAACGGCACAGGCAGCATGAATGACACAGGCAGCATCAACGGCACAAACAACATCAATGGTGCAGACAATACTGAAAACACCGTAAAAACCGGCCTGGTATTAGAAGGCGGCGGAATGCGTGGGATGTATACCGATGGTATTCTGGATGTCTTTCTGGATCAGGGACTTTCCTTTGATGGAGTGATCGGAGTTTCGGCCGGAGCTATCCATGGTTCCAGTTTTGTGTCTGGGCAAAGAGGCCGGAACATTCGTTATTATAAGAAATATATCCGAGATAACCGGTTTATCAGTATGCGGAATCTGGTCCGGACCGGAGATATTGCGGAGGTGCAGTTCTGCTATCATGATCTGCCGGAGAAGCTGGATCTTTACGATTACGATGCCTTCAACCGTTCTAAAACGGAGTTTTATGCAGTCTGCAGCAATGTGGAGACTGGAAAGCCGGAGTATATCCGCATTACAGATATGAAAAATCAGATTGATGTGATCCGGGCATCGGCCTCCCTTCCATACGTTTCCAGACTGGTGAAGACAGAAGGGATGAAGCTGTTGGATGGCGGCTGCACGGACAGCATTCCTCTCATGAAGTTCAGGGAGATGGGATTCACAAAGAATGTGGTGATCCTGACCCGGCCGAAGGGATACCAGAAGGAACCGGAGCAGCTGGCTATGGCGAAAATCCGCTATCGGAAATATCCGGCCTTTGTGGAGGCGCTGTCTCACAGGCATGAGCGCTATAATGAGAGTTTGCGGCAGATTGAAGAGTTGGAGAAAATGGGTGAGATTTTTGTGCTGCGTCCGGATGAGCCGCTTAAGATCGGACGGCTAGAGCGCAGCCCGGAGAAACTGCAGCAGGTGTATGACATTGGAAGGCGGGATGCGCTTATGAAGATGCGTGACCTGAAGTGCTGGCTGGAGAATCATTAGGCAGATCAAAACTGGATTGACAGACCATAAGTACAGGCCAGGCATTCAGATAACAGAAAACCTGCAATCAGGCCAATCAAGACTATAGGAAATACCTATGACTTTTATATTATATATAGTATTTTACAAATACTGAAAAAAGATGCATAATTAAGCCATCAAAGGAAATAAAGCCGGAAACGAATCAGAATGGATTCGGAATCAAAAGGCTTTGACACAATAAACCACACAGTCACAGGAGGAGAGTTCGTATGGTTAAGTTACACGATGGCGGAGTTTATCTCGTAAACGGTGAGACCCTGGTTCCGGAGGCAGAGGCTGCAAAGGTTGAGCAGATGACCGGAAAAGCGGTTGCAAAAGAGGAGGCTAAGAAAGGTACCATTGCTTATGGCATCATGAAAGCGCACAATCAGTCCGATACCATGGATAAGCTTCAGATTAAATTTGATGCAATGGTTTCTCACGATATTACCTTTGTTGGTATTATCCAGACCGCCCGGGCATCAGGAATGGAAAAGTTCCCGCTTCCTTACGTTTTAACCTGCTGCCATAACTCTTTATGTGCAGTTGGCGGAACCATCAATGACGACGATCACTATTTTGGCCTTTCTGCGGCAAAGAAGTATGGCGGCCTTTTCGTTCCGCCACACGTAGCAGTATGTCATCAGTACATGCGCGAGTGCTTTGCAGGCGGCGGTAAGATGATCCTGGGCTCTGACTCCCATACCCGTTACGGTGCACTGGGTACCATGGCCATCGGTGAGGGCGGCGGTGAGCTGTCCAAGCAGCTGTTGAAGCAGACTTACGATGTTGCTTATCCGGGCGTGATCGCAATCTACTTAACCGGGAAACCACAGCCGTTCGTAGGACCGCACGATATCGCACTCGCCATCTGCGGCGCTGTTTACAAAAATGGCTATGTAAAGAACAAAGTAATGGAGTTCGTAGGACCTGGCGTTTCTTCTATGACAACTGACTACCGTAACGGTGTGGATGTTATGACCACCGAGACCACCTGCCTGTCCTCTATCTGGAGAACCGATGATGATACCAAGGCATTCCTGGAGAAACATCACCGCGGGGATGAGTTTAAGGAGCTGAATCCGGAAGCAGTTGCTTATTACGATGGCTGTGTTGAAATCGATTTAAGCACCATCAAGCCGATGATCGCGCTTCCGTTCCATCCGTCCAATGCTTACGAGATCGATTACCTGTATGAGAACCTCGAAGACATCCTGCGCGAGACCGAGAAGGCTGCAGAGCAGGTTGCAGAGGGCAGAGCACATTTTACCTTACTTGACAAAATTACCAAAGATGGTAAACTTCAGGTACAGCAGGGTATCATTGCGGGCTGCGCAGGCGGTAACTACACCAACGTGGTAGAAGCTGCACACGCATTAAAGGGCAAGAACATCGGCGATGGCGAGTTCTACCTGTCCGTATATCCTTCCTCCCAGCCGGTTTACACCGATCTGGACCGCAAGGGTCTGTTAGCAGACCTGATGGATGCAGGTGCGATCATCCGTTCCGCATTCTGCGGACCGTGCTTCGGCGCAGGCGATACCCCGGCCAACAACGCGCTTTCCATCCGTCACACCACCAGAAACTTCCCGAACCGTGAAGGCTCCAAGCCGGGTAACGGACAGATGTCCGCAGTTGCCCTTATGGATGCACGTTCCATCGCTGCAACCGCAGCAAACGGCGGTAAGCTGACTTCCGCAGAGACTATGGACTGCTGGGGCGATATCCCGGAGTACAACTACGAGGATCGCGCTTACAAGGCAAGAGTTTACAATGGCTATAACAAAGCAGAACTGGATTCTGAGCTGCGCTTTGGTCCGAATATCAAAGACTGGCCGGAGATGGAGGCACTTTCCGAGAATATCCTTTTAAAGGTTTCCTCCAAGATCCTGGACGAAGTAACCACCACTGACGAGCTGATCCCGTCCGGTGAGACTTCCTCCTACCGTTCCAACCCGTTAGGACTGGCTGAGTTCACCCTGTCCAGACGTGATCCGGAGTATGTAGGCTGTGCGAAAGCAGTTCAGGCTATGGAGAATGAACGTCTTGCAGGCAAGGTAAACGCTGAGATCGCAGAGGTGATCAAGGTGGTTAACACCATTCCGGGCCAGGAAGCTGTCAAAGCTGAGGACGTTGAGATTGGTTCCACTATCTACGCAAATAAGCCGGGTGACGGTTCTGCGCGTGAGCAGGCAGCATCCTGCCAGAGAGTCCTGGGCGCTCTTGCAAACATCACCCAGGAATACGCAACCAAGCGTTATCGTTCCAACTGCATGAACTGGGGTATGCTTCCGTTCCACTTAAAGGGTGAGCCGACCATGTTCGAGGTAGACGATTACATCTATGTTCCGAATGTGCGCACTGCATTAGAAGGTGATCTGGCAGACATTCCGGCTTATGTCATCAAAGATGGCAAGGCAGAGGAAATTCATCTTTACATCCAGCCGATGACAGAGAACGAGCGCAAGATCGTAAAGGCAGGCTGTCTCATCAACTTTAACAGAAACAAATAATCAGCAAGGATTCCTCATCTGATACAGATGGCGGAAGAAACAATAGACGAAAGAATGAAACGATAGAAACAGATAAGATTCCCACCGTTTTACGGCTTATCTGCTACTATAAAACTCCTTATGTAAGTGTAAGAACAAAATGGGGCTGTCTGAACAGGCAGCTCCGTTTTGCGTTCGAAGAAAAACAGCGTGTGGAAATGATTTATGAAAAAATGAGCGGGAGATGGAGAAAATGCATGACAGGATCGCAGACAACAGGTACAATGGCAACAGAAGGACAAGAAAGATTTTTTAAGAAAAATGGAGGATTTCCATGGAACTGAGACAATTCACCTACGTAAACCAGGTGGCGGAATGCGGAAGCTTTACGAAAGCGGCGGCGAAGCTTTTCATCAGCCAGCCGGCACTCAGCAATTACATCAGTAAGGTAGAGGAAGATCTGGGAGTGAAGCTGTTTGACCGCTCTACGAATCCGCTGAAGCTGACCTATGCAGGGGAACAGTATGTAAAACGCGCGAACGTGATCCTGGGACAGATGGATGAGATGAACCGGGAACTTCGGGATATCACCCATCATATGACAGGTCGTCTGCGGATCGGGTTTCCGAGTGAACGGATCGTGTATATGCTGCCGCTCATTTTAAAACCGTTAAAGGACCGTTATCCAGGCATTGATGTAGAGGTTTCTACGGGTCCAGGAAACCAGCTGATCGCGGACTTGAAAGCAGGTAATGTGGATTTTGTGTTTCTTCCGTACTGGAATCCGATCAAAGACGTGGTGCAGGTGGAAATTGTGCAGGAAGAACTGGTTTTAGTGGCTGCGCAAGGCTATCTTTCCGAAAACTGCTTTCTGGACCGGGAAAGGAAGGTGGTGAACTGGCGTGAGGTGGCAAAATTGCCGCTCATCACATTAAAAAAGGGCCATGCGTTGCGTTCCAGCGTGGATGTCCTGTACGCGCATGCAGAGAAAAAACCGAATATCTTTTTTGAATCGCACAGCAATATGTTGTCCTACCGCCTGGCAGCCCAGGGGCTTGGCGTGGCAATCATTCCGGAGATTACGCTGGAACTGATGGAAGGTGGCATGGAGGCGGAGGTTTATCATCTTTCCGTTACACCGGTTCAGTGGCCGGTCATGGTATTGTACCGGGAAGGCTGCTATATCGGGGAAGTGGAACAGGCACTTCTGGACATCGCACGGGAGACCATGCAGGCTCATAAGAAAAAGCTATGGGCTTCATTTGCAAAATGAAATTTTACTTATAATCAGTACCCACTTATAATGAACTCAGAAGTTGAGAATCAGTTACTGTTTGCGGTTGTATGAACAGTAACCAGAGTCATTTAAGGAGGGTACTTTTTTCATGGGAAAGAATCTGACAAGAAAAATCCTGGAGAGTCATCTGGCAAAGCCGTCTGCCATGAATCCGGGCGATGAGATCTATGTAAAGGTGGATCAGACTTTGACACATGACATCAATGCGGTGATGACGTATCTGGCGTTTGAGGCCATTGGTCTGGACCGGACGCAGGTGGAGACCAGCGTGAGCTATCTGGACCACAACCTGTTATATCTGGATAACAAGACGCCGGATGACCACATTTATCTGCAGTCTGTGGCAAAGCGTTATGGTGTGCATGTTTCCAGACCGGGCAACGGAATCTGCCATGCGGTACATGTAGCGAGATTTGGTGTTCCGGGCAAGCTGAGCATGGGTGGTGACAGCCACACACCGCACGGCGGTTCCATCGGTATGCTGTGCATCGGCGTGGGTGGTATGGACGTGGCAACGGCAATGACCGGTGTTCCGATGCGTCTGAAAATGCCGCAGATCATCAAAGTAAACTTGAAAGGTCATCTAAAACCGGGCTGCAATGCCAAGGAAATCATCCTGGAGATGCTTCGCCGGGTTGGCATCAAGGGCGGCCTTGGAAAAGTATTTGAGTATGTAGGAGAGGGTGCTGCAGGTTTGGAGGTTGCAGAGCGTGCGACTATCACGAACATGGGCGCGGAGATGGGCGCGACCACTTCCATTTTCCCGGCAGATGAGCAGGTGCGCAAATTTATGAGGGCACAGGGCCGGGAAGACCAGTATGTGGAGATGATTCCGGATGCAGATGCCGAATACGATGGCGAGATGGAGCTCAACCTGGATGAGTTGGAACCGCTGATCGCTTGCCCGCATCAGCCAGATAATGTGATGCCGTTAAAGGATGCGGAGAAGAAAAAAGTACAGCAGGTATTCATCGGAAGCTGTACGAATGCAAGTTATTCCGATATCGCGAAAGTTGCGCTGGTATTACAGGGCAGACATGTCAATGAGGATGTGAGCTGCACCTGCGCGGTTTCTTCCAAACAGGTATATAAGCAGCTGCTGCGTGACGGATATCTGGAGATGCTGATCGATGCCGGTGTGCGGATCCTGGAGACCGCCTGCGGCCCGTGCTGTGCAATCGGCCAGTCACCGGCTACCAAGGGCGTGGCTGTGCGAACCTCCAACCGGAACTTCAAGGGACGCGCCGGTAACCCGACTGCGGAGATTTATCTGGTAAGTCCGGAGAGTGCGGCAGCAACTGCCATTCTTGGAACCTTTGCAACCGCAGAAGATATTCTGGGCGAAGATGTCGCAAAACTGGCAGAGATTCATGAGCCGGAAGTCTATCCGGTCGATGATTCCATGATCATCAAACCGCTTCCGGAGGAAGAGGCAAAGAAAGTTGAAGTGGTAAAAGGACCGAACATCAAATTCCTTCCGGTTCCGGAGCAGCCGACCGAGCATCTGTGCGTTCCGGTCAGCTTAAAGACGGTGGACAACATCACGACCGACGATATTACTCCGGCCAGCGCAGAATTCTCCAGCATGCGCTCTAATATTCCGCTTATGAGCCAGTACTGTTATCACCGCTACGATCCGGAGTTTGCGGCAAGGGCAAAAGAGATGGGACAGAGCATCATCATCGGCGGCGAGAACTATGGTCAGGGATCTTCCCGCGAACACGCAGCCATCAACCCGATGTACTTAGGCGTACGTGCCGTGATCGCAAAGAGTATTGCGCGTATCCACAAGGGCAACTTGATCAATCATGGCATTATCCCGATGATCTTTGAGGATCCGGCAGATTACGACAAGATCGAGCAGGGAGACGAACTGGAAATCAACGGACTGTTAGAGCAGATGCAGACGAAAGAGGTGGAAGTGCGCAACAATACAAAGGGTGTGACATTCAAGGCGCGTCTGGAGCTTTCTGACAGTGAGCTGGAGGTGATTTCCTGCGGCGGACAGCTGCGGTATCTGAAGAAGCAGCTGGGAAGAGAATAAAGGTTCAGGGTGACATCAATATTTTAAGCGTGTTTATTATTTCCCTGATCATGGGTTCAATCCTTTCTCTTGACAGAAAGGTCCTGCTCCGCAGCTTCGGTGGATACATTCCAACAATTTTAGGTGGTCTGGCTGGTGCAGCAGTGCTGGGCAGTGCGATTGGTCTTGTGTTTGGCGTAAAACCAATCGATATGGTGATTAAGTATGTTCTCCCAATCATGGGCGGAGGCAATGGCGCGGGTGCGGTTCCGCTTTCCCAGATTTATGAGCAGATCAGTGGTGAGCCAGCGGCAAACTATTATTCTTTTGCTATCATTATTTTAACAATTGCAAACTTATTCTGTATTATCGCGGGAGCATTGTTAAACCGTCTGGGACAGATGAAGCCATCCTTAACCGGAGATGGAACGAACATTATGCCGGTAGACAGTAAACTGATTAAGGAAGATGTAAAAATTAAGGTTACACTGAACGATTATACAGGGGCATTGCTTTTATGTGGTACGATTTATGCGGTTGGCCGTTTATTCAGTAAGGTGCTTCTTCCGACCGTTCTTGGTGCACAGATCCATACATTTGCGTACAGCATTATTTTTGTGGTAATTTTAGCAGCACTTGGCGTTGTACCGGCGAATATTCGTGTAGCTGCCAAAAATATGCAGGGCTTTATGGTATCGGTTGTTGGTCTGATGTGCATGGTTAGCATGGGTGTGGATTTTGACCTGGCAGAGCTGGCATCTGCCTGCAGTCCGGCCAATCTGCTGATTGCATTTGTAATCGTATTAGGAGCCATCCTTGGCAGTGCCATGGTTGGCAAACTGGTTGGATTTTATCCGATTGATGCAGCAGTTACAGCCGGTCTTTGCATGGCAAACCGCGGTGGATCAGGCGATATCGCAGTACTCGGTGCAGCACACAGACTGGATCTGATCAGCTACGCACAGCTTTCCAGCCGTGTAGGCGGTGGAATCGTGCTGATCATTGCATCATTTTTCTTCTCATTCTTCCTGTAAAACAGAAGAAAATCAGGTATTGGAGTTGCAGAAAGGTGGAGGGCAACAATGAGTCGGATTTGGAAAGAATTAACGTATCGCCGGAAGAACAGAAGCTGGCGGAAGAAATCATCAATTCTGGTGCGGGGAAAACGCTCGGTCAGGAAGCATTGAACCAGTTTCATGTGAGAAAAGAATGGAATATGGAAATTGAAACTTCGGTCGGAAAGACTCTGGTACATATGTATCAGGATCAGCCGGAAACAAAGAAAAGTGCGCTGTTTATTAATGTCCACGGCGGTGGGTTTATCAAAGGACGGAGAGATCAGGATATCGTGTTCTGCAGAAACTTTGGAAGCAGAAGCGGATGTATCATAGCAGACATTGATTATATTCCGTCTCCAGCGATGCGTTATCCTGGTCAGGTTTATGCATGTTATGAGGTGCTTCAGTATTTTGCGGAACATGCAGAAGAACTGCATGTTGACCGGAATTGGATTGCTATGGGAGGAC
The DNA here is from genome assembly GCF_048380235.1 of Ventrimonas sp. Classification (NCBI taxonomy): domain Bacteria; kingdom Bacillati; phylum Bacillota; class Clostridia; order Lachnospirales; family Lachnospiraceae; genus Ventrimonas; species Ventrimonas sp. Next base: position 11,733 of record NZ_DBFCCJ010000025.1, read on the forward strand.
ACAGTGCCGGTGGAAACCTGACGCTTGCTAGTGTTTTGATGGCGATTGACAAAGGAGCATTCGTTCCGTCTTTACAGATTCTGGATTATCCTGGTCTGGATATGGCAACTCCTGCGATCGAAAAGCGTAATGGGGACAGTAACCCACGCATTCCGGCATGGAAGTCTGATTTTTATAATAAGATGTATGTGAATCCAGAAGATGCCCATGAGGTATACTGCAGCCCTGCATTTGCAACGGATGCGCAGATTCAGAAAATGCCTCCTACAGTTTTAATCTATTGTGACAATGATGTGTTCTGTGATGAAACAGAGGTATTTGCGGGACGCCTTTTAAAGGAAGGAGTTCCGGTTTATGCAAGAAGATTTTTTCACAGCAATCACGGATTTACGGTGCAGAGAAAAGGGGAATATGAGCAGGCGGAATCCATGATTTTACATGCGCTTGCTGCAATGAAATCAGAAAATTAAATTTAACGATGGACCCTGGTAAGTCAGAAATGATTTATCCGGGTCTTTTCATTGTTTTTTTCTGTATCCTGCGGTAAGATTGTTACATAGAAAAATTGACATCAGGAGGATACAAACATGGCTTGTACAACGATTCTTGTAGGAAAACATGCATCTTATGACGGATCCACCATGATCGCCCGGAACGATGATTCCGGTTCCGGTCATTTCACCCCGAAGAAATTTGTGGTGATCCACCCAGAGACACAGAAACGGACATACCGTTCTGTGCTGTCCCATGTGGAAGTGGAACTTCCGGATCATCCGTACCAGTTTACGGCAGTGCCGAACGCGGTGAAGGGAAAGGGAATCTGGGCGGCCAGCGGCGTGAATGAAAAGAACGTGGCTATGACTGCCACTGAGACCATCACGTCCAATCCCCGGGTGCTTGGCGCAGATCCTCTGGTGGAATACCAGCCTGCGGAGGACGGGAAAGAGGAAGTGCCGGGCGGCATCGGTGAGGAAGATATTGTATATCTGGTGCTTCCTTACATCAACAGTGCTAGGGAAGGTGTGCTTCGCCTGGGAAGTCTTCTGGAGACCTACGGAACCTATGAGAAGAATGGTATTGCTTTCCAGGATCAGGATGAGATCTGGTGGCTGGAGACCATTGGAGGCCATCACTGGATCGCGAAGAAGGTTCCGGATGACCGGTATGTAGTGATGCCGAACCAGTTTGGTATGGATGAGTTTGATCTGGAGGATGCGTTTGGTGCGAAAAGGGAACATCTTTGCTCTGCGGATTTGAGAGAATTTATTGCAAAAAATCATCTGGACCTGAGACTAGATGAGGAAAGTATCTTTTGCCCGCGCGATGCATTCGGAAGCCACACCGATTCAGATCATGTTTATAATACGCCGCGCGCATGGTACATTGAGCGCTGCCTGAATCCACATACCTTTACCTGGGATGGGGTAGATGCCGAGTATGGCCCAGAGTCGGATGATATCCCATGGAGCCTGGTGCCGGAGAAAAAGCTGACCGTGGAGGATGTTAAATACGTGCTTTCCACCCATTATCAGGGCACACGGTATGATCCGTATGTCCATAGCGGAGATCTTTCGGAGCGCGGCAAATACCGTGCGGTTGGCATTAATCGAAATGACTTTGTGGCTGTGATCCAGATGCGCCCGGATCAGCCGGAGGATGCGGCTGTAATCCAGTGGCTGGCCTTTGCCTCAAACGCATTCAATGTACTGGTGCCGTTTTATGCACGTGTTTCCGGAACTCCGGAGTATCTTTCCAATACCACAAAAGAGGTTTCTACCGATAATTTCTACTGGAACAGCCGTCTCATTGCTGCCATGACTGATGCCTCCTACGGAACATCCATTGTCCATGTGGAGCGTTACCAGCTGGCGGTTCAGTCGGATGCGTATGCAATTCTGCATAAATATGATGAGCTCCTGGAGCAGACTGAGGATGCACAAGAACGCCGGATCCTGCGGGAAGATGCAAACCGTGAGATCGCACAGATGTTAAAGAAAAAGACGGCAGATACCCTGGATAAGGTTCTGTTTGAATTGAGCAGTCAGATGAAGAATGCTTTTTCCAGATCGGATAACTAGTGTGCAAAGAAATCTTGTTTGGAGTGCAGGATCGAATTGGGGAAAAGTGTATGAATGAGAAAGAACTTCGCTATATGAAATGCATCGCGGAGGCAGGAAGTATCCAAAAAGCAGCGGTTCTGCTTCGGAAGAATCCTTCTTCCTTAAGTCGTGCGGTGCACCGTGTGGAGGAAGATATGGATATTATCCTTTTTAAGCGGACTCCAGAGGGGCTGCGGCCGACGCAGGAGGGAGAATTGTACCTACAGGCGGCGGGAGAGATTCTTTCCATGTATGATGAGTTAAAAGAAAAATAGGATGATATAGCAAAAATAGATGGTGGCAGCAGTTCATCAAATGATTGAAAAGCCGATATCTGTAATAAAAAATCCAACCGGCGAAGTATTACACTTCGTCTGGCTGGATTTTTTCTTTTAGAAAACGGATAAATTCTTTTGCGCACCGGGAAAGCGGGCGTCCGTCCGGGTAGCCGATGACCAGCTTCCAGGATGCGTTTAATGACGGATCCAGTGGATAGCAGGCGAGGTTTTCAACACCGGAAAAAAGATTCAAATAAGAATGCGGGAGAAAGGTGATCCCCATACCGGCAGCAGCCAGGCGTTTGGCTGTTTCCATATTTTTTGTGGTATAGCGGATATTGGGTTTGATGGAGAGCTGGGACAGAATCGAGTCTGCTACCTGCCGCAGCTTTTGTCTGCTTGCTACCATGAGGAAAGGTTCTTGTTCCAACGCTTTCAGATCGTAGATGCTTAAAGTGCGGTAGTCTGGAAATTGGTATTTATGGGCAAGCGTAAGCGGCAAGACCAGATAGAAGTCATCTTCGGCTAACAGATCATAGTGGATGGCTTCATTGGGTGTTTCGTAGTGCATGACAGAAAAATCGAGTTTTCCGGACAGCATCAGTTTGTCCAGTTCCGTGGAGTTGTTTTCTTTAAACTGGACGGTAATATCCGGATAAATCTGCTGGAAAGCAGGAAGGATCCTGGGCAGAAGATAGGCGCCAAGATTGAAGGGAATGCCAAAAGTCAGGCTTCCCTTACGCAGCTGGCGGTATTCGTCCAGATCGGTTTCCAGCTTCCTGTATCGGTCCAGGATATTTCTTGCAGTTTTCAGATAATGCTCTCCGAATGCAGTAGGAACCAGGCCTTCCTGGGTACGCGAAAAGATCCGGGTGTCAAATTCCTGCTCAACTTTATTTAAAGATTCGCTGAGAGATGGCTGGGAGATAAAGAGCTCCTGTGCAGCCCTTGTGATAGTTCCGTGTTCTGCAATGGTAAGCATATAGAGCAGTTCGTTTTGTGTCATGGAGAAACCTCCGGATATTCTGGGATGATATGGCTGGCATATGGTGCGACAGCAGTGTATGGTCATGCTATAGTTTGTATATTTCTGTAGTTTAGTTTACCACACATCATGCAAAATTCCTATATGAGATATGCTGATTTATGTATTTTACCTATGAATAACTCCATGTTAAGATAAAGCCATAACAAACAACGAGCATTCATGGAGGGAAAATCATGGAGAAGAATGTAGAGAACGTAAAAGCTGCACAGGAAAAATTCGGGGAGCTGATCCAGTCCGAGTTTGAGCGCATTGAGCGTATGAAAGCAGATAACGAGGTGACCGACTTCGATAAGCTTAAGAAGATCGTGATTGGCGTGCTCCCGGGCGATGGTATTGGCCCGATCATCATGAAGCAGGCACTTCGCGTATTAAATGATCTGCTGGCACCGGAAATCGCAAGCGGCCGTATTGAGATCCGCGAGATTGAGGGCATGACCATTGAGAACCGTGCCGCAAAGCTGCAGAGCCTTCCGGATGATGTATTCGAGGAGATCAAAAAATGCAACGTCCTCATCAAAGGACCTATGGTTACCCCGCGTGCCGGCGAGCCGTGGCCGAACCTGGTATCCGCAAACAGCCTGCTGCGCCGTGGCCTCGAGCTGTTCGCAGCAGTCCGTCCGATTAAGATTCCGGACAAGAACATTGACTGGACCTTCTTCCGTGAGAACATTGAGGGTGAGTACATCTGGGGCAACAAGGGCATTCAGGTCAATGATGACCTGGCGGTTGACTTCAAGGTACAGACCAAACAGGGAAGTGAGCGTATCGCAAGAGCTGCTTTCGAGTTCGCAAGAAAAAACGGCAAAAAGAACGTGACTATCGTAACCAAGGCAAACATTGTGAAGTTGGCTGACGGCAACTTTATTAAAGCTGTCCGCAAGGTTGGTGAGGAATATCCGGAAATCGAGATCCAGGAGCGTCTGGTTGATGCAATGTGTGCAAAGATGCTGGATCCGGAGTTCAACAAGGGCATCGAGGTTGTGGTTCTGCCGAACCTGTATGGCGATATCGTAACCGATGTAGCTGCAGAGCATCAGGGAGGTCTGGGAACCGCTTCCTCCTCCAACCTGGGCAACAAGTATGCGATGTTTGAGGCAATCCATGGAACTGCTCCGTTCCTGATTAACCATGGCAGAGGCGATTACGCAGATCCGTGTTCCCTGATCCGTGCAGCTGGCATGCTGATGGCTCACATCGGTTATGCTGACCGCAAGGCAGTCCTGGACAAGGCTCTGGATATCTGTACCATTACCGAGCGTAAGAAGGTGGTTACCACCGATGTGGATGGCGCAAGCGCAGCAGAGTTTACCGATTACCTGTTAGAGACCATCGATAAGATCAAATAATTCGAGTCTTCGTGTTCATATCCCTTCTGAAGAAAGCCTGCCGGTATTTTCGGCAGGTTTTCTGCGTTATTTTTCATTCCTTTTTTGTACAGCCTGTGCTATAGTATTAGATAAGAAATAAATTTACATGAAATTGGAAGTGGATGGAATGAATGAAGCACGAAATGCAACCTCTGTCATCTGTTCAGCCTATGACAGCTTTTTTGAGGCAGAGAAGAAGATTGCAGATTTTCTGATCGAGCACAAGGCAGAGGCAGCCGGAATGACGGTGGGGGAGCTGGGCAGGGCCAGCCAGACCAGCGACGCTACGGTGTCACGGTTCTGCCGCCGCTGTGGGTTTAAGGGATTCCAGGATCTGAAACTGGCGCTGACCCGGGAACTTCTGGAGGAGGAACACCGGGAACAGGAGGTCACCAATGAGATTGACCGTCATGATCTGGACCAGTCGTTAAAGAACATTCTGGCAAATAAGGTGGCGGAACTGACCGAAACAGTCCGGATGATGGACACAGACAATCTGGAAGCAATTTTACAAAAGCTTGAGCATGCACGGCTTGTACAGCTGGCAGCGGTGGGCAATACGCTGCCGGTGGCGCTGGACGGAGCGTTCAAATTCAGCCAGCTTGGAATTACGGCAGTGGCAGAAACCATCTGGGAAGCACAGACGGCTTATGCGTTTAATCTGGGGCCGGAGGATGTGGTGCTTATGATCTCTAACTCCGGCAATTCCAGACGCCTGGAGATTCTTGCGGAGGGCGCAAAGGAAAATGGCACCACGGTCATTCTGATCACCAACAATCCGGAATCCAGACTGGCGCAGGTGGCCGATTACCGTATCATTACGGCTACACGCGAAAAACTATTTACAGAGGAATTCTGGTTTTCCCGTGTTGCGGCTATGGCAGTCATGGAAATTCTGTATCTTCTTCTGATGGCAGGCATGCCGACGGCAGCCAGTCATGTGCGCCGGCATGAAAAAGCGATTTCTGCGGATAAACAGATGGAAAAACGGAAAGAATAGCATAGATATATTACACAAAAGAAAGATGGTATTCCAGCATATGGAGACCATCTTTTTGTGTTAAATGCTGAAAATTGCTACGAAAATAAGTTTCACAGAAAACACTATTGACGAAAATGAAAAATCATATTATGATTGATTCAACGATAAGAAAAAGAATTTCTTAAAACTAAGGAGAGATGACATATGATTTACACAGTAACCTTTAATCCGGCTCTGGACTATGTGATCGCTGTGGATCATTTTGCACCGGGACAGATTAACCGGACAAAGGAAGAAACTATGGTCTGCGGAGGAAAGGGCATTAATGTTTCAGCGCTGCTTGCAAACCTGGGCTATGAGAGCACAGCTCTTGGGTTTGTGGCAGGATTTACCGGAGAGGAGATCGTGAGGCGGTGTCAGCAAGCCGGCTTTCATTCTGACTTTATCCGCGTAAAGGATGGTTTGTCACGCATCAACGTGAAGATGAAATCAGATGAGGAGACCGAGATCAACGGCATGGGGCCGGACATCACCGGAAAGAATGTGGAGCTTTTGTTCGAACAGTTGAACGAGCTGAAAGCCGGAGATGTTCTGGTGCTTTCCGGAAGCATCCCGTCCAGTATCCGCAGCAGTATTTACAAGGAGATCATGGAACGTCTTCAGGGCCGCGGCATTCAGATTGTGGTAGATGCGGAGAAAGCGCTTCTGATGGAGGTACTTCCGCTTCATCCGTTTCTGATCAAGCCGAATAACCATGAGCTGGAGGCGATGCTTGGCAGAACACTTTCCACAAAAGAAGATATCCTGTCGGGGGCAAAAGAACTGCAGGCGTCAGGTGCCCGTAATGTTCTGGTGTCTATGGCCGGGGACGGGGCAGTACTCCTGACAGAAGACGGAACTGTGTACAGTGAGGGTGTCTGCCGCGGAACTGTGGTCAATTCCGTAGGAGCAGGGGATTCCATGGTAGCTGGTTTTCTGGCAGGATACCTGAAAACAGGAGATTATGGTTACGCCTTAAAGCTTGGCACGGCCAGCGGAGGAGCGACTGCCTTTTCTCATGGAATCGGCAGCCGGGAAAAAATTATGGAACTGTTCACGCAGCTGAATAAAAAACAGGGGGAGTAAATGATGCGAATTACAGAATTGCTGAAGCAGGAAAGCATTGGACTGAATGTATCTGTATCCACAAAGGAAGAAGCAATTGACAAACTGGTAGATCTCATGGCGGCCGGAGGACGGCTGAAGGACAAGGCCGGATATAAGGAAGGAATCCTTGCAAGAGAAGCGCTTGGCAGTACCGGCATCGGCGGCGGCATTGCAATTCCGCATGCTAAGGTGGAGGCAGTAAAGGAGCCCGGACTGGCAGCCATGGTGGTGCCGGCAGGGGTTGATTATGAGGCGTTTGACGGTTCTCTGGCAAATATCCTGTTTATGATCGCAGCACCGGCGGAGGGCGCGGATGTGCATTTGGAAGCACTTTCCAGACTTTCCACACTGCTGATGAATCCGGACTTCATGGAAGGACTGTTAAAGGCGGAATCCAAGGAGGCCTTTTTAAAGGTGATTGATGATGCGGAGACCGCAAAATTTGGTGCAGAGGAAAAGAAAGAAAACGAAGAAAAAAAGAAAGCTGCAGCTTATCGTGTTCTGGCAGTCACCGCCTGTCCGACCGGCATTGCCCATACCTATATGGCTGCAGAGAGCCTGGAAAATATGGCAAAGAAGCTTGGAGTATCCATTAAGGTAGAGACTGACGGATCCGGTGGTGCCCAGAACGTGCTGACAAAGGCCGAGATCGACTCTGCCGAGGCCATCATCGTGGCCGCGGACAAGAATGTCGGCATGGCGCGTTTCAACGGAAAACCTGTGATCCAGGTCCCGGTCGCAGATGGTATTCATAAAGCAGAGGAGCTGATCAACCGCGCGGTAAGCGGCAGTGTTCCGGTTTACCACCATCAGGAGGATGGCAGCGAAAGCAGTGCTTCCGATGAAGGAAAGGACAGCATTGGGCGTACGATTTACAAGCACCTGATGAATGGCGTATCTCATATGCTTCCGTTCGTGATCGGTGGCGGAATTCTGATCGCGCTGGCTTTCCTGCTGGATGATTATTCAATTGATCCTTCCAATTTTGGTAAGAATACACCGCTTGCAGCATACTTAAAGACCATCGGTGAGCAGGCCTTTGGCATGATGCTTCCGATTCTTGCAGGCTTCATTGCCATGAGCATCGCAGACCGTCCTGGCCTTGCAGTCGGCCTGGTGGCAGGCCTGATCGCGAAGATGGGATGCACGTTCGCAAACCCGGCAGGCGGCGATGTGAACGCCGGATTTTTAGGAGCATTGTTTGCAGGCTTTGCAGGCGGTTATCTGGTGCTCGGCTTAAGAAAGCTGTTCTCGAAGCTGCCGAAATCCTTAGAGGGCATTAAGCCGGTCCTTCTGTATCCGGTTATCGGTATTTTCCTGGCAGCAGTGGTGACCACCTTTATCAACCCATATATGGGCATGATCAATGATGCGCTTACTGCCTTCTTAAACGGAATGGGTGGTACCAGCCGTATTCTGCTCGGAATGCTGCTCGGCGGCATGATGTCCATCGATATGGGCGGTCCGTTCAACAAGGCAGCCTATGTATTTGGAACGGCACAGCTGGCAGAGGGCAACTTTGAGGTGATGGCCTCTGTTATGGCAGGTGGTATGGTTCCTCCGATCGCCATTGCCCTGTGCACCACCTTTTTCAAGAAGAAATTTACCGAGAAAGAACGCCAGTCCGGCATTGTAAACTACGTGATGGGCCTTTCCTTCATTACAGAGGGTGCCATTCCGTTCGCAGCTCAGGATCCGCTTCGTGTGATTCCGTCCTGTGCGATCGGAGCAGCAATGGCAGGAGGTCTGTCCATGGCATTCGGATGTACGCTCAGGGCACCGCACGGCGGCATGTTTGTCCTGCCGACGATCGGCAATCCGCTTATGTATCTGGCGGCTGTGGCTGTCGGTTCCGCAGTGGGTTGTGTGATCCTGGGATTTTTAAAGAAGGACGCGGCGTCATAGGAGAGCAGGAAGCCTCCTGGTCTGGAAATATAGGGAGTATTTGCAGATAAAAAAACAGAACAAAAGAAAGAGAAGAGCCTGGCCCAGGGGAGAAATGGTCAGGCTCTTTTTTGGTGTAAAAACTAAAAATATGATCCTTATAAGACAGATAACGTTTCATTTAAATATAAAAAGGAATCTAATATCTACTGGAACCGGCAGTTACAACACGGGAACCGCCTTCGGTTCTGGTTTCCTGCGTGGTTTGACTGTTTGGTTTTTTGTTCTGATTATTTGCCTCATCGCCAATGGTGAAGGAGTTTGCGGTATCCACATGGGTGGTACAGGTTCCGTTTGCATTGAAGGTGTAGGAAATACCGTTGACGGTGCGGGTGGTTCCTGCATACATGACACCGGTAGACGGATCAAAATAGTAGGTGTTTCCATTGACATTCTGGAAACCGGTCTGCATCTTGCCGTCGGTTCCGAATAAGTACCAGCTGTCTCCGATTGGCATAGCCACGTTCAGTGCGCATTTGCCGGATTCCGGATAGAAGTAGTAGCGGGAGCCGGAGATAGTTCTCCAACCGGTCCACAGGGAACCATCATCGCTCATATAATAGTAATCCTGATCCAGATGGAGCCAGCCTGTTACAAGGCTGCCATCGGACAGACCATAATAATATTTGTCAGAAGCAGCATCGTGGATCAGGCCGGTGGCCAGGGAACCGTCTGCCTGATAGTAGTAAAGCTTTCCGTTAGTTTTGGTCACTCCGGCTGCATAGGCGGTCATGCAGCTTCCAAACAGCATGGTTCCTGCAAGTCCTGCAAAGAGTGCTGCTTTTATCTTGTGATTCTTTCTCATCTCTGAAATCCTCCGTTTATGTAACATCTTTTTTGTTTCTATTATAAACCATGGAACCGTTCCAAGGTCAAGTATTTATGCCTGGTTATCCTTTTGATCATTCCAACTGGTTATTGATAATAATAAAAACAGGACATTTTACATTATAATATAAATGCCGTATAGTAAAGATAACAAAAAACAGGTAGGAAATCTGAAAGGAGTTGTCGGTTATGTATATGAAAAAATATCCCTGCGTGTATATGCGCGGCGGCACAAGCAAGGCAGTATTCTTCCATGAGAAGGATCTTCCGGAGGACAAAAACCTCTGGGACGAAATCTTTCTGAAGGTGATGGGAACACCGGATGTCAAGCAGATCGATGGTATGGGAGGAACGGTTTCCTCAACCAGTAAGATTGCCATCATTTCTCCGTCTGACCGGGAGGATGTGGATGTCAACTACACCTTCAAACAGGTTGATATCGTGATTCCGCGTGTAGACGGAAGCGCAAACTGCGGCAATATCTCTTCTGCAGTCGGACCATTTGCCATTGATGAAGGACTGGTTAAGGCCGTGGAGCCGATTACCGTAGTAAGAGTATTAAACACCAACACCAACAAGATCATCGAGGAGCATGTGCGGGTAGAAGACGGACATGCCATGGTACACGGCGATGAGGTCATCAAGGGGGTTCCGGGAACCGGATCCCGCATCGATATGTACTTTGAAGATCCGGCTGGTTCCAAGACCGGAAAGCTGTTCCCGACCGGAAACAAGCGTGATATCTTCGATGTTCCGGGATATGGCGAGATTGAAGTGACCGTACTGGACTGCTCTAACCCGATGGTATTTATCCGGGCAAAAGATCTGGGAATCAAGGGAACCGAGCTGGTGGAATTAAACCAGAATAAAGATGTGATGGAGCACATTGAGCGAATCCGCTGCATCGCTGCACAGAAATGTGGCTTTGTAGAGAACTGGGAGGACGCAAGAACCAAGTCTACCTCCGCACCGAAGGTTTCCATCATTTCCGAGCCGCAGGATTACACCGACATGGACAAAAACGAAGTAAAAGCAGAGGCCATGGATATCTGCTGCCGAGCAATTTCCGTAGGATCCCTGCACAAAGCTTATCCGATGACCGTTGCAGTCGGAACCGGGGCAGCAGCAAGAATCCCGGGAACCATTGTCAACGAGATCGCGAAACCGGCACCGGATCAGGATATCATTAAGATCGGTCATTCCAGCGGCGTGACGGAAGTTGACGTCAAGATGGACGGCGAGCGTGTCATCAAGGGCGGTGTGACCCGTACCGCAAGACGGATTATGGACGGCTGGGTTTATGTCAGAGACTGATTGATGCTAGTCTGCATTCGTTTGTAAAATGAAAGGAGAATATTCACATGGTAACCTTACATGAAGGAAAACAGTATATCGTAAATAACGATCATATCGCAACCGCAGAGGAGGCTGCAAAGCTTTCTGCCGAAGAGGGCAAGAAACAGACCCTGACCTATCAGGTTCTGGAAAAACATAATCACTCCGACAATATGGAGCATCTGGAGATCAAGTTTGACTCCATGGGTGTTTATGACAACACCTACGTTGGTATCCTGCAGACCGCATACGCAAGCGGACTGAAAGAATTCCCGATGCCGTGTGTCTTCACCAACTGTCATAACTGTCTGTGCGCGGTAGGCGGAACCATCAATACCGATGTACATAAATACGCAGAGTCTGCCTGCAAGAAGTCCGGTGGCATCTTCGTTCCGCCGCATGAGGCAGTCATTCACCAGTACATGCGTGAGATGATCGTCAAATCCGGTGATATGTCTATCGTATCTGATTCCCATACCCGTTACGGTACCCAGGGTTCTGTATCCATCGGTGAGGGCGGCCCGGAGCTGGCAAAGGCAATGCTCGGAAAATATTATGAGATCGACTACCCGGAGGTTATTGGTGTGTTTATGACCGGAGCACCGAAACCGTGGGTAGGACCGATGGATGTGGCATTGAGCATCATCGGCAAGGTATTTAAGAACAACTTTGTAAAGAATAAAGTGCTGGAGTTCATCGGACCTGGCGTCAGCAGTCTGTCCATGGATTTCCGTAACGGCATTGACACCATGACCACCGAGTCTGCCTGCCTGTCCTCTGTATGGGCTACCGATGACAAGGTCAAAGAGTACTTCGAGATCCACAAACGTCCGAATGATTTTAAGCGTATGCAGCAGGGTGACGCAGCTCTGTATGACGGCATCGTAGAAATCAATCTGGATACCATCGTTCCGATGATCGCACTGCCGTTCCATCCGAGTAATGCCTACCCGTTAGCAGATGTGATCGCAGATCCGGAGAAATACCTTGGTATGGTAGAGAAAGAGGCAGAGCGCGTCTTTGAGAATAACAAGGACATCCACTTAGATCTGCGCTCCAAGATCCATAACGGCAAGATTAAGGTAGACCAGGCTGCCATCGCAGGCTGTGCTGCAGGCTCCTTTGAGAACATTTATGCAGTAGATCAGATCGCGAAGAAGTTAAATCACGGCCTTGGAACTTTCCCGTTAAACATCTATCCGGCATCCCAGCCGATCATGTATGAGTTAAACAAGATCGGTGTGCTGAATGACTTAATGAACTATGGTGCACGCGTGAAGACCGCATTCTGCGGACCGTGCTTCGGTGCTTCCGATGCTCCTGGCAACAACGATTTCTGTATCCGTCACAGCACCAGAAACTTCCCGAACCGCGAAGGCTCAAGCCCGGCAAACGGCCAGATCGCATCGGTAGCGCTGATGGATTCCAAGTCCATCGCGGCAACCGCATTCAACGGCGGCTACTTAACCTCTGCTGAGAGCTGCCCGGTTGAGTTCACAGTTCCGGCTTACGAGTTTAACAGCAACATTTACGATAACATCGTTTATAACGGTTATGGCAAGGCACAGCCGGAAACCGAGATCGTTTATGGTCCGTCCATCAAAGACTGGCCGCAGATGTCTGCCCTGACTGACAACCTGCTCCTTCAGGTGGCAAGTGTGATCCGCGATGAAGTAACCACCACCGATGAGCTGATCCCGTCCGGTGAGACGGCATCCTACCGTTCCAATCCGTACAAGATCTCTGAGTTCACCCTGATCCGGAAAGACCCGGAGTACGTCGGCAAGGCAAAAGCCGTTCAGGTCTATGAGAAAGCCCGTGTGGCAGGCGATGCAGCAAAGACTGCGGAAGTTTACGAAGTTTTAAAGGCAGTTGGCGTCAACGCACCAACGGAAGAACTCATGAAGACCACTGGAATCGGTTCTGTTCTGTATGCAAAGCGTCCGGGCGATGGCTCTGCGCGTGAGTACGCAGCAAGCTGCCAGAAGGTACTGGGTGGTCTGGCAAACATCTGCATCGAGTATGCAACCAAGCGTTACCGCAGTAACTGTGTAAACTGGGGCATGCTGCCGTTCACCTACCCGGATGACAACATCAATCTGGAGGTTGGCGAGTATGTATACCTGCCGGGCATCCGCAAGGCGGTAGAAGATGGTGTAACCAGGTTTGAGGCAACCATCATCGGAAAAGACGGAAGCACCCGTACCATGGAGCTGGAGTTAAACGGTGTAACAGAGGCAGAGAAGAAAGTACTTCTGGCAGGCAGCCTGATCAACTCTTACAAAGCAGAATAGAAATGGGGCGTGTGTATGTCGGATCTGCGGAAATTAGCACAATTTATTCATGACATCACATGGGACCAGTTGCCGGAGCGCGTGCGGGAAACTGCCGCGCTCCGCGTGCTTGATCTGGTCAGTGTGGCAGCCGGGGCGGCGAAAGATCCGCTGGTGGCAGCAGCGAAACAGGCACTGGGCGCGGTAAGCGGCTGTCCGGTGGAAATGCCATGTGACAACTCAGACGCGTGCTTTCCGGATACCGCTTTAGAGCGGCGGTTGCCGGGTAGCGGTCAGGCCGCAGAGAATACGGCACAGCAGGGATTTGTTTCTGTCTGGGGCGATAGCCGGAAATATCCGCTGGCAACCGCCGCGATGTTAAATGCCATGCTGGCGCACACTCTGGAGCTGGACGATGTCCATACGGCATCTAAGACCCACGGCAGCGCAAGCCTGATCCCGGCCGCCTGGTCCTGTGCGGAGTATCTAGAAAAAAGTGGGAAAGAGTTCCTTCTGGCAGTGATCTGCGGCTATGAGACTGTGAACCGGGTAGGCATGGCATTCGGAGTATCTGCGCATCGGAACCGAGGCTGGCATGCCACGGCAACCTGCGGCGTGTTTGGCTGCGCTGCTGCCTGCGCGAAGCTTCTGGATCTGAGCGTGGACCAGATCGTGTCAGCGCTTGGTATGGCGGGAACCCAGTCGAGTGGTGTCTGGGCCTTCCTGGGAGATGGAAGTAACTGCAAGATCCTGCATCCGGCGAGAGCTGCGGCAGACGGAATCGAGGCAGCATTTCTGGCAAAGGCAGGCATGACCGGCCCGGAGCATATTTTTGATGCGAAGGATGGCGGACTTTTGTTTGCCATGTCGGACGGCGGGGATGTTTCGAAACTCAGCCAGGGACTGGGGGAAGTTTATGAGATTTTAAATATGGATATGAAGCCTTATCCATGCTGCCGGAGCGCACACTGCGCGATCGATGCGGTTCTCGACATCCGCAGGCAGATGGAAGCGCACATGGGCCTTACGATCCAGACGGAAGGCGAGGCAGAGATTCTGGCAGGACAGATTCAGAAAATCGAGATCGATACTTATCTGGTGGGCTATAAACAGTGTGCGGTCAGCGATGGCTGTTTGCATCCAAAGACGATTCTGGATGCAAAATTTTCCACGCCATATTCCGTGGCAGCAGCATTTCTTTACGGAACCGTGGCAATGGGACAATTTGAACCGGAAGTCGTGGAGAAGAAAGCCGTTCAGGATCTGCTGGCAAAAGTTATCGTGCAGCCGTCAGACCGTTTTACGGAACAGTACCCGAAACATTGGGGCTGTTTTATGAAACTGACCATGCAGGATGGCACCTGCTATGAGACAGAGGTGGAAGATCCGTCAGGAAGTGTGGAACGTCCGTTAAGCAGAGTGCAGGCCAGAAACAAGGCAGAAGAATTTCTGTCGGTGGTATGTCCGGGACGTGAGCAGGAGACCATAGAGAAAATTTTAAATCTTGCGGGGAGCGAAAGGCTTCCGGTGATATAAGGAGGAAAAAGCATGTTAGTGAAGAAAGCTGCCATGGCAGGAACCCTGGAGTCCAGTGATGCCCAGGTTACTGTAGAGCCTGGAAATGGCACGGTAGAGCTTTCCATCGAGAGCAGTGTGATTCATCAGTTTGGAAAGCAGATCAAGGCAACGGTTCTGGAAACCTTAAACCGTTTGGAAGTAACCGATGCAAAGGTAACAGTGGTAGACAAAGGAGCATTGGACTGCACCTTAAAGGCACGCGTTGAGTGTGCCGTATACCGCTCCAACGATATTACGGAAAATCTTCCATGGGGAGGTGCAATTAAATAATGAGCCATCCGAATAAAAAAAGACTGAGACGTTCCATGATGTTCTTAAACTGCCAGAAGCCGGGACTGATCAAGGATCCGTACATCTACAGACCGGATTCCATCATGCTGGATCTGGAGGATGCAGTAGCA
>NZ_DBFCCJ010000026.1:0-62453 GCF_048380235.1 Ventrimonas sp.
CCCTCAAGATGAGATATCCCATACGCAAGTAGTAAGACCCCTTGAAGACGACGAGGTAGATAGGGCAGAGGTGGAAGCATGGTAACATGTGCAGCTGACTGTCACTAATAGGTCGAGGGCTTAACCAAGACGGTTTAGGTAAGAAAAACGGATGAAATTCAATATGTGGTTTTGAGGGTACATAGATGAGAGGCTGGAAGAGATTCCAGTCTTTTTTTGTTATGAAGAACAATCGGCGAAAATTCCTCAGTTTTGTTTCTTAGGCAGTCGGCGAAAAAGAAAGCAGTTTATGCGAAAAAACGAAGGAAAGTTTCAATATTTGAAGTATCGTTGACTTTTATTATTTCTTCTCTTAAGATACTTAGGAGCCGAACTATTACGAAGGCTATTACAACTATCAGAAGCGGAAACGCAACAATTGGTGAAGCAATAACGTATCGATGAAAAGAAACTACGGACAAACAAAAGTCTGCAAAGGCGGAGTCAGAAACAAAGGCAGAAAGGTGTGACATGGATTTATGGAAACAGGAAAAATGATCAACTGTATTTCGAACCGGCTTCGGAACCGCTCGCAGGAAGTACATACGCAGCTGGGCATCGGAAGTGCGCAGGGGAAAATCCTGAACTATGTTCTGGTTGAGTCAGAGGCGCATTCCGTATATCAAAAAGATCTGGAGCGGGAATTTGGTCTGCGACCATCTACGGTAACGGAAATGCTGAATGCATTGGAGCAGAAAAAATTGATCCAGCGGATATCGGATGAATGGGACGGACGATATAAAAAAATCGTATTTACCGAAAAAGCGAGAAGCATGAAAGACCGGATTCGGCAGGAGGTCGAGGAGACGGAGCATTTGTTATTACAGGGAATCACGGAACAGGAAAAGCAGGAATTTCTGCGTATTGCAGGAAAAATGCTTCAAAATCTGGAGGCAGAAAGGACGAAGGAAAAATGAATGCAAATGAGAATGCGAAAAATGAATTAATGGCCCGGATGAAGGTTTCTAAGGCAGTTGCGACAATGGCGATCCCAAGTGTGATCAGCAGCCTGGTTACGGTTGTTTATAATATGGCGGATACCTTTTTCGTTGGACAGACGGGAGATCCGCTTCAGGTTGCTGCAGTCAGTCTTACGAATCCCATCTTTATTTTATTTATGGCGTTTGCAAATATGTTTGGCATGGGCGGCAGTGCTGTGGCATCTATGGCACTTGGAGAGCAGAATCAGAAGCGTATGAAACAGGTTTCTGCGTTTATCACGTATGCGTCATTGGCCGTTGGGATTCTCTTCGCACTTGTGTTAGTGGGATTTATGCAGCCAATCCTGAGTATTTTTGGTGCCAATGAAGAAACTTATGCGCTGGCACGCGGATATGTTTTTCATATTTCTTATGGAGCACCGTTTATCATCTGGTCTGCAGCAGCCAGCTTTGTAGTGCGTTCTGAGGGGGCCAGCAAAGAGGCGATGATCGGCAGCATGATCGGTACCATTGCCAATATTGTTCTGGATCCGGTTCTGATCAGTGGATTTCATCTCGGTGCAGCTGGTGCAGCAGTTGCTACTACTTTGGGAAACATACTGGCGAGCCTGTATTATCTCTGGTATTTCGTGAAAAAAAGTAATAATTTTTCTATTGGGATCCGTAATTTCACATGTCGGTACGGTATTTTCAGCGGCATTTGTTCCTGCGGTCTCCCAACAGCTATTTTTTCAACTTTAATGAGCGTTTCCACAATTGTATTAAATCAGATTTTAGTCGCATATGGAAATGCACCGGTAGCGGCAATCGGAATCGTATTCAAGGCAAATATGTTTATCACATTTCTGCAGATGGGACTTGCAAACGGAGTGCAGCCCCTGCTTGGTTATAATTTTGGATCCGGCGATAAAAAACGTTTTCAGGACATTGCGGCATACACAAAAAAATGCTGTATCGTGATTGGAATTCTGGCGACACTTCTGTTCTTTGTATTCCGCAGACAGATCATCGGCTTGTTTATCCAGGATGAGGAAGTCATCATGTATGGTGTCAGAATGCTGATTGCATACATGCTTTCTGGGCCTGTCATCGGAATCCTGTTCATGAATATGAACTGTATGCAGTCTGTAGGAAAAGCGTTTTGGGCGACTATTTTATCGGTGCTTCGTCAGGGGGTACTTCTGATCCCGCTTTTATTTCTGCTAAATGCGCTTGGTGGTTTAACCGGCGTCATTTATGGGCAGGCACTGACGGACTATATTGCAGTCATTTTATCGGTTTTGATGTGGAGAAAATGCATTGTGCAGTTGCCGTAGAATCATAAATCATTACTTTCTTCCATAGAATTCTGCAAGAAAATCTTAAATCAATGTAAGGGAAAACCTACTTGAACCAAATGGATTCCGTGCTATGATAATGGAGTGAAAATGGCAAGTCGAAATATTTTGCTGTTTATGACATGGATTGACAGAGATTGGAGGCAGAAGATTTGAAAATAATATGGAAGTATTGTATCTCGTTATGCTGTATGGCGGCTGTATTTGCCGGGGCCGGCAGCGTAACAGCAATGGCAGAGACTGCGGATGCAGCTACGGTGGAAACTCAGGCAGAAAGTCAGGCGGCAAAGCCTGCACCGACAGAATTTGCCCATATAGCAAGCTGCGAAGTGACAGGTGGCAATCAGGTAAGCATCAAAGGTCAGATGGAAGGAAGCTGGTCGGATCCGGCATACTATGATAATTATCTGTATCTTTTTGAAATGAAACCGTATCAGAGGGATTTAAAAGGTCGAACGGATTACGCTGCATGGATCACAAAGGGAGATGAATTATCGTTTCAGCTTCCGCTGAATCATGGAACGCAGGAAGACAGACTGTATTCCAGTTTTGTTGTAGCTGTCTATGATGGAAGTGAATATACCATTGTCAGTAATGAGGCTTATGTGGCAAATCCAGAAAGTGTTGCAAAATACACAGATCCGTATAAGACTGCGCAGACAAAAAAAGGACTTCTGATCCAGACGACACCGGCTATGCTTTCGGATGCGTTTTCCCTTGGCGTAAACCATGTGATCGTCAATATTCCGTTCAACCACATTTTGGGCAGCGGAATTGATTATGAGTATGATGGGAAAACTTACCATTTTAATAAAGATGTGCTTGCCGTATACGATGACACCATTAAGAGAATGTCGGAAAAAGATATGACTGTTACTGCGGTTATCTTAAATGGCTGGAACGACAGCACGCCGCAGTTGTATTATCCGGGGGTTACAAAGCAGCCGGCTTCCGTTGCAAACTATTATGGTTTTCATGTTGCGACGGAGGAAGGATATGAGTCCCTGCGTGCGATTGCTGCATTTTTGGCAGACCGTTACGGAAGCAAATCTTCTCCATATGGGAGAGTGTCCAACTGGG
This sequence comes from Ventrimonas sp., assembly GCF_048380235.1. Taxonomy (NCBI): domain Bacteria; kingdom Bacillati; phylum Bacillota; class Clostridia; order Lachnospirales; family Lachnospiraceae; genus Ventrimonas; species Ventrimonas sp. Next base: position 3,398 of record NZ_DBFCCJ010000026.1, read on the forward strand.
TCATCGGCAATGAGATTAATAATCAGCTTTGGAACTATATGGGACCTATGAGTCTGGAAAGCTATATCAATGAATATCAGCGGGCATTCCGCGTGTTCTACACAGCAATCCGCAGTACCAGCCAGAGCAGCCGTGTCTTCTTCTCAACGGATTATAACTGGATGCACGAAGCGGATGGCTCGTTGACATATAATGCCAAAGATCTGCTGGATGCATTTAATAACCAGATGATCCCGGGCGGTTCCATGGACTGGGGATTAGCATATCATCCGTACTCGATTCCGTTAACGGAACCGGAATTCTGGAATGACCGCGAAACCGGACTGATCAAGGATGATGCGTCTTCACCGGTTGTAAATATGCTGAATTTAAGCGTTCTGACAGATTATCTGCAGCAGGCCCAGTTCCGTACCCGTTCTGGTGAAGTACGCCATGTGATCCTTTCTGAACAGGGCTTTACATCCACCAGTGCAACGCGTGGCACGACAGAAGATCTGCAGGCAGCAGCCATTGCTTATGCATATTATATTGCCGACAGCAATCCGTATATCGATGCATTTATCATGAGCCGTCAGGTTGATGCGCTTTCTGAGATGGCAGCATCCCAGGCGTTTGGTCTGTGGCATTGTGATACCAGCAAGACCAATGATATCGTAGCAACCATGCAGAAGCCCTCCTGGCTGGTATATAAAAATATCGACAACAAGGCATCCACCCTGGAGACCACAGAGAAATACAAAGCACTGATTGGAATTAGCAAGTGGAGTGATGTGGTTCCGAACTTCCGTTGGAAGAGTCTTGAAAAGTAGATTTTCATACGAGTGAGGATTTTGCTGTAAGCAAAAACAGAATGAATAAACGAACAGAATCGTGGCAAACTAAGAAAGCACCGGAGTTCATCCTGAATGGATAGAAACCTAGTGCTTTCTTATTTCGCAGGAAACCGTGCCTCAGTGCGGAAGTATGCCAAGGTATATTCTTTTTATACCAGGTAAATTAAAAAATGTGTCTTTTGAAGTGAAAATGAACGTGTTACTCAAGTAAATAAAAATTTTTAAAATTTTGAAACAAATTGCTTGACAAAAAAGCACCCATATCATATAATACCTGTGTTGCCTGTCAACGAGCAGCGTATTCCTCGATAGCTCAGTCGGTAGAGCACGCGGCTGTTAACCGCGCTGTCGTAGGTTCAAGTCCTACTCGGGGAGCTCACATATTTATATGTGTAAATAGAATATATGAGAGGCCCCATGGTCAAGCGGTTAAGACATCGCCCTTTCACGGCGGTAACACGAGTTCGAATCTCGTTGGGGTCATTTATCAGAGAAATCTGATAAGCAATTAAATATGGCGACATAGCCAAGTGGTAAGGCGTGGGTCTGCAACACCCTGATCACCAGTTCAAATCTGGTTGTCGCCTCTCTCTGAAAACCTCGGAAACCTAGAAAAATCAAGGCTTCCGGGGTTTTTGCTTATTCTAAAAAGTGTTTGCGTTTGTTTGCTGCTGAAAAAATGATCCGTAAGTTTCCAGAATAAAAAAGAAATGGGGCGGTGTTTATGAATGAAAATTCATTTAAGGTGGTCCTGATTGCGACAGCAGTTCTGCTCATGGGGCTATTGGTTGCACAGATACGGCGGAGGACACGCCGGTTCCTGAATTCAGCGGAAGTATGTTTGCTGCGGGAATTGGTTCGCAGTGCACAGGCTGGGGAGCTGCAGCAGGAGGATCAACCAAAATCTCTTAGCGGGATGACCAGTATTTATCTTCCACAGATTCTGCGGGATTTTCCGGAATTTAACTGGGAAGAACAGCAGGCAGCAGTGGAAGCAAAGGTACAGCTTTTTCTGGAGGCGCAGAATGTGGAGGCTGCAGGCGCGGTCCGGATTCACAGAACGGTGATCAGCCGGTATCAGAAGTATGGAGGTACAGCCAGTATCCTTTGCGAGACGGCAGCAGAGTACTGGCCACAGGCAGAAAACGGTCATGTGTGCGGAGGCGTGTATAGGAAACAGGAACCCCAGAAGATGACGCAGGTTCATAAAAAACAGACAGTTTGTACGGCGGAATTGCTTTATGTGTATGATCCCGGCCTGTCTGGGGCAGCTGCCTCTGTGATCTGCCCGAACTGCGGCGCCCCGGTGGAAAAGCTTGGTGCAAAGCAGTGCCGTTACTGCGGTTCTGTGTTGCATGTGTCCGGGATAATGGCCTGGACCGTGCAGAATGTTCGGGAACGGATTTGAGAAATATAAGGAAAGATGATGAAGACAGTAAAACAGAACCATGAAAAATTCGGTATATTGATTCCGGGAGCAGCTCACGCTATAATAAGAAAGTATGACAGAATCGGAAACGAGAAAAAGGCAGAAGCCTCTGTCTAAATGGAAGGAATTGAAATGACAGATTTGAAATTTAAACCAGTTGAAGCAGAAGATATGAAGTTGCTGGCGCCTTATTTTGGTCTGCGCCCTAATAAAACCTGTGACAGCGTACCACTGGACAGCTTCATCTGGCGAAAATATTATCATGTACAGTATGCCATTCATGAGAATAAGGCACTCTTATGGCTGATGAGGGAAGGTGGCATAATGCACAGTGCCATGCCGCTTTGCAAAGAGGAGGACCTGAAAAAATATTTTGATATGACCGTGGAATATTTTAATCAGGTGCTTCATATTCCCTTAAAAATCTATTTGGCAGATGAGGAGGCTGTGGAGTATCTTCATCTGAAAGAATCAGAAGATTTTGTAGTGACCGAGCAGGTGGATCTGAAGGATTATCTGTACGATGGCGAGGCAATGCGTAAGCTTTCGGGAAAGAAGCTTCACAAAAAGAAGAATCATCTGAATGCATTTTTAAAAGAGTATGAGGGCCGTTATGAGTTTCGTCGTCTCTGCTGTTCAGACCGGGATGATGTGTGGTGTTTTCTGGACCGCTGGAGAGCGGGCAAGGGCGATGAGGTAGAGCAACATCTGGATTATGAGGTGGAAGGAATCCATGAGATCTTAAGGCAGTGCCTGGAGCTGGATATCCGGATGTCCGGTGTCTATATTGATGGAAAGCTGGAAGCATTTACGATCGGAAGCTATAATCCAACGGAAAATATGGCGGTGATTCATATTGAGAAGGCAAATCCGGAAATTCGCGGATTGTATCAGTTTATTAATCAGCAGTTCCTGATACAGGAATTCCCGGAGGTGACACTGGTAAACCGGGAAGATGATCTTGGCCAGGAAGGACTGCGACATGCCAAGATGTCTTATAATCCCTGTGGCTTTGCAAGAAAATATCTGGTACAGCAAAAGAACTTTAAATAGGATGTGTGGTAACTATTCAGTAGGTCTGCGCATTTACTGCGCTGACCGTAAGAAAACATAGGATGGCAGGCAAAAATCCCATTGCCGCAGGCAATTTTCATGGATTTTTGCTCGTGACTGTGAAGGTACTGAACAGTTACGATGTGTGTTACAAAAAAGAGAGGCGGCTATGATAAGATATCTGGATAATCGGGAGAAAGGCCTGACGAAAGAATTGTGGCGGGAAGCATTTCCGGAGGATTCTGAAGATTTTCTGGATTACTATGACCATGAGAAAATGAAGGAGAATCAGGTTCTGGTCCGGGAGGAAGCAGATAAGATTCAGTCGATGCTTCATTTAAATCCATATCATCTGCAGGTTCGGAATGCAGAATGGGATATAGATTACATTGTTGCAGTGGCGACCAGAGCAGATATGCGCCATCGGGGCTATATGCGCAGCCTGCTGCTTCAGATGATGGAAGATATGCGGAAGAGACAGCTGCCGTTCTGTTTTCTGATGCCGGCGGCAGAAGCTATTTACACACCATTTCAGTTTGCCTTTGTTTATGACCAGCCAGTCTGGAAACTGAAAGAGCAGGTGAAACTGAAACGTGCTGTGATAGAAGGAACTGAGGCGTTAAGGCTTGCGGCAGACTGGATGCAGCACTGGATGGAGCAGCGTTACGAGCTGTTTGCGAGGCGGGATGAAGCTTATGTGAACAGTCTGCTTCAGGAAGTGAAGAGTGAAATGGGAAGTCTGGATTTTCTTTACGATCAGGATCTCCTTGTTGGAATACAGGGTGTCTGGGGACGAGAGAAAAAAGAACAGCGTCTCCTGTATGCAGAAAACGGATACACAGAACTTGAAATGAAAAAACCAGCTATTATGGCCCGGATCATAACGCCGGAGACATTTGTGCCGGTAATCAGGCTGCGGGAAGAGGCTCAGCCGGAACAGATGAAAATTTGTCTGGAATTAGATGACCCGCTGATTTTTAAGAATACCGGTAAATTTATCTGGACATTAGATCATGCAGGCTCTCAACTGGAAAGACTGACCAGCCGGATAGAAAACATGGAGGAAACCCTGGCTCAGACAGACTGGGAGAATGACCGTGTGCTGCATCTGCACATCGGGGAACTGGCACAGTGGTTGTTTGGTTACCGGGTTCCGGAGGCGGTAAAACGGTATGCAGGAGCGGAGCAGATTGATGTACTGAAGCAGATCTTTTTGGATGAGATTGTGTAACGTATGATAAACCAGCTGCACGAAAAAATGCTGTCTGGCAACGGTGTATGCAGACGTGGCAAAAAATAATGCGGCAGCGGGAAGGAGCGGAAGTGATGGATCAGATCATGAAAGAGCGTGTGGATCTGCTGGAACAGTGGATCCGTGAGAGTGATAATGTAGTATTTTTCGGTGGTGCGGGAGTTTCCACAGAAAGTGGAATTCCGGATTTTCGCAGTGTAGACGGTCTTTACAATCAACAGTATGATTATCCGCCGGAAACCATCATCAGCCATAGCTTTTACCGGAGAAATCCGGAAGAGTTTTACCGGTTTTATAAAAATAAGATGCTGTTTCCGGAAGCGAAACCCAATGCGGCACATCTGGCCTTAGCGAAGCTGGAGCAGCAGGGAAAGGTACGTGCGGTTATTACCCAGAACATTGATGGATTACATCAGGCAGCGGGAAGCCGGGAGGTGCTGGAACTGCATGGTTCTGTCCACAGAAATTACTGCACCCGCTGTGGAAAATTCTTTGATCTTTCCGCAATTTTGGGGATGGAGGGCGTGCCGCGCTGTGAGTGCGGCGGTATCATCAAGCCGGATGTAGTTCTTTATGAGGAAGGCCTGGATCAGACCACGCTGCAGAGGGCGGTTCACTACATACAGGAGGCAGATGTTCTGATCATCGGCGGAACGTCCCTGACCGTGTACCCGGCAGCAGGACTCATTGATTATTATAAGGGGAAAAAACTGGTGCTCATCAATAAGACCGCTACGCCAATGGATGGCCGGGCAGATCTGGTGATTAATGAACGGATTGGTGAAGTGTTCCGGCGCTTTTTGGATTCATAGAAAACGGGGAGGACAAATCGATGTATCAGGCAGAGGAATCACGTTATGACAAGATGAGCTATAAGCGCTGCGGAAACAGTGGGATTCTGCTTCCGCGAGTGTCGCTTGGCATGTGGCAGAATTTTGGAGCAGAAAAGCCGCTCCCTGAACAGAAGGAGATTATTTTCCGGGCCTTTGATCTGGGAATTACCCATTTCGATCTGGCAAACAACTATGGCGCACCAAATATTGGAATGGCAGAAGAAAATTTTGGAAAAATTTTTGCAGAAGATTTAAAGCAGTACCGGGAGCAGCTTCTGGTTTCGACCAAGGCCGGATATGATTTCTGGCCGGGCCCATATGGTAACTGGGGATCCAGAAAATATCTGATGTCCAGTCTGGATGCCAGCTTAAAACGCATGAAGCTGGATTATGTGGACATTTTCTATCACCATCGTCCGGATCCGGAAACTCCGTTGGAAGAGACCATGGGCGCATTGTCAGATATGGTGCGGCAGGGTAAGGCATTGTATGTAGGAATTTCCAATTATCAGGCAGAGGAAGCGGAACGGGCCATTCAGATTTTAAAAGCAAATGGAACGCCGTGTCTGATTCATCAGGCGAGATATAATATGTTTGAACGTTGGCCGGAACAGGGGCTGTTTGATGTTCTGACAGAAAACGGAACCGGCTGTATTGCCTACAGTCCGCTGGCGCAGGGCGCGCTGACAGACCGCTATCTGCATGGAATTCCGGCAGATTCCCGGGCGTCCAGACAGGGCACTACCGTAGGAAAACGGTATATGCATGAGGACCAGCTTGCCAAAGTGGCAAAGCTGAATGAGCTTGCGAAAGAGCGTGGTCAGAGTCTTGCACAGATGGCACTTGCCTGGGTGCTGCGCAGAGATGAGGTAGCCAGTGTCCTGATCGGAGCAAGCCGCGTCAGCCAGCTGGAGGATAATGTGGCGGCCCTGGAACATCTGGATTTTGATGAGGAAGAACTTACAACGATCGATACGATTCTTGGGAAAGATCCGGGACATATGATCCGGTAGGAAATTTATGGAAAGAATTGCAGGAAACAGCGAAAGAAAAATGGGAGCGATATATGGATCAGAAATGGAAATTTGAAGTGGGTGATGTGGTAAAGCTGAAAAAACCGCATCCCTGTGGAAGCCATGAATGGGAGATTCTGCGGGTGGGCGCAGATTTTCGCTTAAAATGCATGGGATGTGGCCATCAGGTCATGACTGAGCGGAAAATGGTAGAGAAGAATGCCCGTGGGCTCATCAAAGCGGTGGAGAGAGAAACTCGTTAACAGACAAAGCGTGCAGGCGTACCCGGAAAATCGCGAAAAAACTTGCGGAAACCACAAAAAAACTTACGGAATCTGCAAAAAAGTGCTTGCTTTTATATGGTAAGTCTGCTAAAATATTTATCCGTGACACATTAAAATCCTTGCTCTTGAAACTGAAGTCAAGGGCCAGAGACCACAAGGAGGTAAAGCAATGAACAAATACGAATTAGCAGTTGTTCTGAGCGCAAAACTCGAAGATGAAGAGAGAGCTGCAGCACTGGAGAAGGTACAGGGTTATATCACCCGCTTCGGTGGCACTGTAACAGGCGTTGATGATTGGGGCAAGAAGAGACTTGCTTACGAGATTCAGAAAGCAAAAGAGGCTTTCTACTACTTCATCAAGTTCGAGTCTGAGAACTCTGACTGCTCTAACGAAGTGGAAGCACACATCCGCATCATGGAGTCGGTTGTCAGATATCTTTGCGTAAAGCAGGACGAGCAGTAAGTAATAGATAACGACCAGCTTAAAAAAGGAAGAGTGATGGTATGAATAGAGTAATCCTTATGGGAAGATTGACCAGAGACCCGGAAGTTCGTTACACCCAGGGAGAGCGTTCCATGGCTGTTGCAAGATATACTCTTGCGGTGGACCGCAGAGGACGCCGTAACCAGGACGGAAACGAGCAGACTGCCGATTTTATTAACATCGTGGCATTTGACAGAGCAGGCGAGTTTGCAGAGAAATATTTCCGCCAGGGGATGCGCGTACTGGTGTCCGGACGTATCCAGACTGGCAGTTACACCAACAAAGAAGGTCAGCGTGTTTATACCACAGACATCATCGTAGATGATCAGGAGTTTGCAGACAGTAAAAACTCTGCAGGCGGAAATGGTGATAATGGCGGTTACGGCTATCAGCCGACCTCCAGACCGGCTCCGACCAGCGCAATTGGCGATGGCTTCATGAACATCCCGGATGGTGTGGAAGACGAAGGACTGCCGTTTAACTAAATCGGATTTAGCTGAGACGGCACGAATCATTTGAAGAAGGAGGCAGTACCAATGGCATTCAATAAGACTGATAAGGCAGATGGCGCTAAGGTAAGAAGAGGCGGCATGCGTAGAAGAAAAAAAGTTTGTGTATTCTGCGGTGATAAGAACGGCGTAATCGATTACAAGGATACCAACAAGCTGAAAAGATATGTATCTGAGAGAGGTAAAATTCTTCCGAGAAGAATTACCGGTAACTGTGCTAAGCACCAGAGAGCTCTGACCGTTGCTATTAAGAGAGCACGTCACATCGCTCTGATGCCGTACACCATGGAGTAATCCACAAGATACGGAATAAGAATTCAGAAGAGACTTTATGCAGGAAACTGTGTAAGGTCTTTTTTTATCGTACATTTCTCCTGGAATTTGGATGGAACCGTTGAATCTGTCATGTGCCGGTGTTACAATGAAAACGACTGATAAAACAGACAAAAAGGAAGTGCATATGTATGGAAGTACTGATGGGAATATTTGTAAAAGCATGTGTGGCAGTAGCTGTTGGAGTGATCTGCCTGGCTGGTCTGATCCTTTATTCAAAAAAGAAAGATCGGGAAGATGCACAGAACGCAGGAGCCGGCGGATCTCATGACACAAACTCAGCAGAAAGCCAGAATGCGGCAGCTTCACATATGACATGCAGCGGCGATTGCAGTAAATGTTACAGCCATTGCAGCTCAGAAAAAAAGAATTTGTAACAGAATACGCCAAAAGCGCGGCCATATGCCAGTGCTTTTGGCGTATTCTGTGTTATGGCTTGAACGGAATGTTTTATTCTTCCTTTGTTTTGGCGGCCGTACCGGACGTCACGGCAATTCCGTTCACTTCTACACCGCCGTCAATGGCAATGACCAGACACTGGCGGCCATCGATTTCTCTGGTTTCGATTAAGTCAGTGCGGTCCGGATTAACCTTGATGATGACATCCGGGGTCTTGACCTCGAAGGCGCGGGTGTTTGCAATGTTGTTTGCGTAGATGGAAGCCTTTTCGCCTGCAGTTTCATCGAAGCTCTGATCAAAAGCAGCAAGCTGTTCTTCCTCAATCCCACTGTTTTCCAGAAGATTGCGGACCTGATATTTGTCCAGGATGAGTGGTTCCGGTTCATCCTTATGTTCCTCGATCAGTTCGCTTAAATTTTCATGGATGGTTTTTACTGTTTCGTAGTCGCAGGCGTCACCGAGGGTTTCTTCGATGATGGTCTGGAAGGATTCCTTCTGATAACCAGCCGGAAGCGGAAGCGGGCAGCCGAGCATCTGCTCAATAAAGGCATCGTGCAGGTCATCGCTGTCCTTGGAATAGTACAGAGTGCTGTGCAGGTCGGTGGAGCGGTCATTGAAGGCCGGGAAAAGGAAACCGAGCTGCGGCATCTGGACTACCCAGTCGCGGATGCGGTTCTGGAAGCTGCCCTCCAGTTCATTGTAGCTCAGGCCCGGCTTGGACAGATCTACCGGGCAGATAGAGCAGAGAATGTAGCTGTAAACCTCATCAGAGGCATCCTCCATCTCAATGCCGTCGGAAGTCTTTCCCGGGATATCATAGGCATCGTGAATCAGCAGGATCAGATAGTTGCCCACATAATCGTAATTCTCAATGATGCGGTCATAGAACGCGTCTAAAAGTGTGTCATCCTGCAGGCGGCTGTTGCGCAGCTTTAACAGAAACTCATGAGGGCCACCCTCACCCTCAGCTGCCAGCGGAAATTCCAGGTTAATGAGGTTTTTCCCCAGTGTACCGGACAAATTTTTTCGGAGCAGTTCAAAATACTTGAACATATCCTCTTCCGGGAGGGATAAAAAGGCCTCTTTAAAATCTGCTTTTTTATTCTTTTCGCCGTCCACATAGCAGCCGCAGATGCGGGAGATGGAGCAGTTGGCCGGGGTAAACTGGCGTTTGATCTCAGCAATTTCTTTTTTTATCATAAGGCAGATCTCCTTTGTATACATGGTAAATCGTGAATCTGGACTCTTATTTTATCACAGAAACGGATTTAGATAAAGGGGAAGTCAGAGCATCGGTAAAATCTGTCTGCTGTTTGCAGAACATGCGAACAGTAGACGAAATAGGGCAGCTATGGTATAATTCAAAGATAGGCGGCAGCTAAAAGCTGGCCGACAGCGGCAGATCCGTTCGGATCTGATAAGGAGAAAACGTATGAAAGAGAACATAAAAGTCCATGGGCAGCTAAAAGGGTATTTGAGCTGGCCCCTGCTTCTTTCCGTGTTTATGGTCTGCGCCAACATCGCGGCCGGGTGTGTCAGCCGCATTGGCGGTCTGGTCATGATCCCTTTCACGATCAGTTATCTGGGCGTTGCCATGTGGATCTTTTTTTACAGCAAAAAAAGAATCCTGGGCGGTCTGGTAGACTTTTCTGCGGAATATGCATGGATTCAGAAGCAGCTGCTTACAGGACTGGCCCTGCCTTACGCACTGGCAGATGAAGACGGCAGGATTGTCTGGGCCAACGATGAATTTCAGGCGATCACCGCCCTGGAAAAAGGAAACTGGAAGAGTTTGCTTACCATGTTCCCGGAAGTCACAAAAGATGATCTGGCAACCGATGAGGATCCGATCAAGGTGCATACCGTGTTTGGAGAGCGTCGGTTCCGTATGGAGCTTCAGCCAATCTATGTGAGCAGCTCGGAACAGGAGGAAATTCAGGCGGTCATCAGCCGCCAGAAGCTTCTGGCTGTGTATTTGTTTGATGAAACCGAGATTCTGCGGTGTCGTCAGCAGATCACAGATGAAAAGATGGTAGCCGGTATCATCTATCTGGATAACTATGATGAGGCACTTGAGAGCGTGGAAGAGGTGCGCCGTTCTCTGCTGACTGCTTTGATCGATCGTAAGATCAATAAATATATCGGTGCGGTAGATGGTATCTTAAAAAGCATCGAGAAGGACAAGTATTTCTTCGCTGTGAAACAGAAATATATGGAGCAGATGCAGGAGGAACGATTTTCTATCCTGGAAGATGTTAAGACGGTTAACATTGGCAATGAGATGGCGGTTACCTTAAGTATTGGTATCGGCATGAATGGGGACAGCTATGCGCAGAATTATGATTCTGCCCGTGTAGCCATTGATATGGCACTTGGACGGGGCGGAGACCAGGCAGTTGTGAAGGACGGGAGCCGCATTCAGTATTACGGCGGAAAGTCCCAGCAGCAGGAGAAATCTACCCGTGTTAAGGCCCGTGTCAAGGCTCATGCCATGCGGGAACTTATGGAGACCAAGGATCGCATCCTGATCATGGGACACAAGTTAAGTGACAGTGATGCATTTGGTTCAGCCATCGGTATTTACCGTATCGCGACTGCGCTGAATAAGAAGGCGCATGTGATTATTAACGAAGTCACCACATCAGTCCAGCCGATGATGAATCGCTTCCTGGACAATCCGGATTATCCGGAGGATCTGTTTCTGACCGGCGCCCAGGCGGCAGAGCTGGTGGATGCCAGTACCATGCTGGTAGTTGTGGATGTAAACCGGCCCAGTATCACCGATGCGCCAGAGCTTTTGAAGCTGGTGAAGACCATTGTCGTGATGGATCATCACCGTCAGAGCAGCGAGGTGATCAGCAATGCAGTGCTTTCCTATGTAGAGCCGTATGCGTCTTCAGCCTGTGAGATGGTAGCGGAGGTGTTGCAGTATATCGCAGACGGTATTAAGATCAAGGCAGCAGAGGCAGATGCCATGTATGCCGGCATCGTGATCGATACCAACAACTTCACCAATCAGACAGGTGTGCGTACCTTTGAGGCTGCAGCATTTTTGCGTCGGAACGGAGCGGATGTAACCCGCGTACGCAAGCTGTTCCGGGATGATATGCAGGATTATAAGGCAAGGGCAGCAGCTATCTCCTCTGCGGAGATCTACAGGGAGGCATTTTCTATCGGGGTATGTCCGTCGGAAGGACTTCCGAGCCCGACCATTGTCTGTGCCCAGGCGGCCAACGAGCTGCTTGAGATTAAGGGTATCAAGGCTTCCGTGGTCATGACAGAGTATCATGGCCTGATCTATTTAAGTGCCCGCTCCATAGATGAAGTCAATGTACAGGTTATGATGGAGAAGCTAGGCGGCGGCGGACATCGTACCATTGCCGGAGCACAGCTTTCCGGTATCAGTATGGAGGAAGCCAAAGACCGTGTGAAAGCGGTTATTGATGAGATGTTACAGAAGGGAGATATATCATAATGGAAATTGTATTATTAGAGGATGTTAAGGCTTTAGGAAAGAAAGGCCAGATTGTAAAAGTCAATGACGGATATGCAAGAAACTTTATCCTGCCGAAAAAGCTGGGTGTTGAGGCAACTTCCAAGAATTTAAACGACTTAAAGCTCCAGAAGGCAAACGCTGAAAAGGTAGCAGCAGAGCAGCTGGCAGCAGCAAAGGAGCTGGCAGAGAAGATTGAGAAGCTTACCGTAACCCTGAAGATGAAAGCCGGAGAGGGCGGCAAGGCATTTGGTTCTGTATCCAGCAAGGAGATTGCAGCAGCGGCAGCAGATCAGCTAAAACTGGACATCGACAAAAAGAAACTGGTTCTTCCGGAGCCGATCAAGACTTTCGGAAACCATGAGGTTCCGGTAAAACTCCACAAAGATGTGACTGCAAAATTAACGGTCAAAGTAACGGAGGCGTAAGGTTTTATGGATGAGGCATTGATGAAGCGTGTGCTTCCACACAGTGTGGAAGCAGAGCAGTCGGTAATCGGCTCTATGTTGATGGACAAGGATGCCATCATTGCCGCATCGGAAATCATCACAGCTGCAGATTTTTACCAGCAGCAGTATGGCGTCATGTTTGAGTGTATGGTGGAGCTGTTTAATGAGGGTGCCCCGGTAGATCTGATCACTTTGCAGAACCGCCTGAAGGAGAAGGATGTTCCGCCGGAGGTCAGCAGTCTGGAGTTTGTGCGGGACATTATTACCACGGTTCCGACCTCAGCCAATGTTCGTTCCTATGCGAATATTGTGTACGAGAAATCAGTGCTGCGAAAGCTCATCAAGGTCAATGAGGAGATTGCTAACACCTGTTACGCCGGTAAGGAGCCGCTGGAACAGATTCTGGCAGGAACCGAAAAGACGATTTTCGACCTTCTCCAGAACCGAAATTCCGGTGATTTTGTGCCGATCCGCCAGGTGGCATTGAATGTTCTGGAAAAGATTGAGACGGCTTCCAAGAGCCAGGGAACGGTAACAGGTATCCCGACTGGCTTTATTGATTTGGATTACAAGACATCCGGCATGCAGCCTTCGGATCTGGTATTGATTGCGGCGCGTCCATCTATGGGTAAGACAGCGTTTGTCTTAAATCTGGTAGATCATGTGGCAGTCCGAAAGGGACTTCCATGCATGATCTTTAGCCTGGAGATGTCCAAGGAGCAGTTAGTTAACCGTATGCTGGCCATGGAGTCCAATGTAGATGCACAAAAGCTGCGTAACGGTAACCTGACAGATTCTGACTGGGATGCGGTCGTGGAAGGTATCGGCGTCATCGGTAATTCCAAGATGATCATTGATGACACACCGGGTATTTCCATTACTGAATTGCGTTCCAAGTGCCGGAAGATGAAACTGGAATACGGCCTGAGCATGGTCATCATTGACTATCTGCAGCTGATGACAGGAAGCGGCGGCAAGAGCAGCGAAAGCCGTCAGCAGGAAATTTCCGAGATTTCCCGATCCTTAAAAGCACTGGCACGAGAAATCAATGCGCCGGTTATTGCTCTGTCGCAGTTAAGCCGTGCCTGCGAGACGCGAACCGACCATCGGCCGATGCTTTCGGATCTGCGTGAGTCCGGAGCAATTGAGCAGGATGCCGATGTGGTCATGTTCCTGTACCGCGACGATTACTACAACAAAGATACTGATACTCCGAATATCGCGGAGGTAATCATAGCCAAACAGCGTAACGGTCCGATTGGAACCGTGAACCTGCTGTGGCAGCCGGAATTTACCAAGTTTGTGAACCTGGCAAAGTAAAACTAGATCTAAAATTTCGAAAGACGGGCAGAAATGCAGAGCGCGCAGAAATGCGAGCTCGGTGTTTCTGCCTGTCTTTCTGCATTTTTATTGGGAAAAAGAGATGAATATTTTGATGGAGTAGTAATATTTGCGAAAATTTAAATAATCGGGTCTAATTATAAAGCGCATAAAATGTCTGCGAAATGTAAAAATTAGACCTAAAATTGTTAAAAATGCATAAAATGTGGGGTGGTATTTTAAAGAAAATGAACATGGACAACGGATGCAAGAGTGTATATAATAAACCCAGATAGCAAATTAGATCTAATTTAAAACGCGAACAATATTTTACAAATTAAAAGGAGAGGAATTATGAAGTTAAGAAAGGTAATGGCAAGCGTATGCTGTATGGGTTTAGTAGCAGGATTGGCAGGCTGCGGCGGAAGCAAGGAGGCACCGGCAACCACAGCAGCAGCGGCTGCAGAGGCTGATCAGAAAGAAGAGAGCAAGGATGACGCAAAAGCGGCTGCTCCGGCTGAAGACGAGAAAAAGTTCCAGATCGACCTGGCAACCGCATATGCAGCAGATGGCCCAGCTGGTATCGCACTGGACAAGTTCGTACAAGATGTAGCTGACAAGTCCGGCGGTTCCATTGAAATCAGCCTGTTCACAGACGGAACTCTGGGAAGCGCATCTGACAACTATTCTTCCGTAGCGAGTGGTGACCTGGATATGACCATGTCCGGTCTGGAAGGCCTTGATCTGTACGCACCAGAGTACACCTTCCTGGACGCGCCGTTCCTTCTTAAGAACCCTGAGCATCAGAAAGCCCTGTTAAACAGCGGTATCGGTGATAAATTAAAAGAGCGCTACGAGGAAAATGGCTTTGTAACCCTTGGCTGGCATCAGAGAGATATCCGTGAACTGGCATCCAACAAGGAGGTTAAGGAGCCAGCTGATGTAAATGGCCTGAAACTTCGTCTCCCGGGCATGACCGTATATGTAGATACCTGGAGCGCACTGGGCGTAAGTTCCACTACCGTAGCAATGAGTGAGCTGTACACTGCACTGCAGACCAAGGTTGCAGAGGCTTGCGAGGGTGGTTACGAGCAGATGGATACTTTAAAACTTTATGAGGTTCAGAAGAACATTGCCGAGACCGATCATGTATATGAGTTCGTAGGACTTTATATCAACAAAGATCTCTATGATTCCATGAGCGACAATCAGAAAGAAATCTTAAGCAGCTGCGCAGAAGAAGATCTGGCATATGCCGATCAGCTGGCAGAGGAGAATCGTGAACAGTACAAGAAAGATTGCCTTGACGGTGGCATGACCCTGGTGGATGTAGACCGTGATGCTTTCCGCGATGCTCTGACCGATTACTACAAAACACAGTTTGAGTCCAAGTGGACTGTAACTACTTACGATGAGGTAATGAGCTACGCAGAATAAGGCTTATGGCAGGGGCGCTGAGCTGGAAAGGTTTAGCGCCCTTTCTATATAAAGAAATAGGAGGCATGAATTAATGAAACAGATTGCTCGCTGGTATTTGAAAATAGTAGAAGCGATATGTGTATGTTTGTTACTGGTAATTCTGGGATGTATGTGTATTCAGATTGTATGCAGACTGTTTACCATCGGTCAGAACTTTACAGAGGAGCTTTCCAGACTGGCTTTCAGCCTGCTGATCTTTCTCGGAGCGCCGCTGGCTCTGACAGAGGGTGCTGATATTTCCGTTGATATGGTAGTCAACATTTTACCAAAGGGAATTCGTAGAGTCGTTGATACCCTGGTAAATCTTCTGATTGCAGTATTTGCATGTCTGTGCATGCGCAGCCTGGTTACCTTCATCGGAAGCAACAAGGGCGTAACTGCGGTTTCTATGACTTGGATTAAGATGAACTGGCTGTATTATGCATTCTTTGTTTCTTTTGCGTTCCTGGCTGTAGTTGCAGTTGTGAAGGCAGTTATGTCAGCCCTTGGAAAGAATGAGTGCTTTGATATCAATGCGGAAGAAAAAGAACAGGCAAGAAAAGAAGAGTCGGAGGTGGATCTGGGAATATGAAAACCATGATTGTTGTTATTCTTATTTGTATGCTGCTGCTGTTCCTGCTGAAAGTTCCGGTATACATCAGCATGGCGTTGACTGGATGTGCGCTGATGATGGCAACCTCAGGAATGAAATGGAGTATTCTGACACAGTATCTGTACACTGGAACAAACTCCTTCACACTGCTTGCAATCCCGCTGTTCCTTTTAGCCGCAAAGCTGATGAACACCGGTGGTATTACCAAAAAGCTGTTTGCGTTCTGTATGAAAGTAGTAGGCTGGCTGCCTGGCGGTCTTGGCCATGTAAATATTTTATCCAGCGTGATTTTTGCTGGTATGTCCGGCACCGCAGTATCCGATGCCGGCGGTCTTGGAGCCATTGAGATCAAGGCCATGAATGAAAATGGATTTGATAACGATTTCTCCTGCTGTGTAACCGCAGCTTCCTCCACCATGGGACCAATCATCCCGCCGAGCATTCCGCTGGTTGTATACGCAACCGTTTCCGGCGCGTCCGTAGGAGCCCTGTTTATGGCAGGTATTGTTCCTGGAATCGTTATGGCACTGTTAATGATGGTTGTCGTAACCATTTACGCAATCAAGCGTCATTATCCGAGAACCAAATTCCCGACCTTCCATGAGTTTGGTCATGCATTAAAAGAGGGGTTTTTACCGCTTATGGCGCCGATCATCCTTCTGGTTGGTATTTACGGCGGTGTATTCACTCCTACTGAGAGTGCTGCAATCGTCGTATTATACAGCCTATTTCTGGATGTGGTTGTATACCGTGAGTTGAGCTTAAAGAAATTTATCGCTATTTTAAAGGAGACCGTAAGAGATTCCCTGACCATCGCTCTGATCATTGCAGGCGCAACCTTCTTCGGTTATGTAGCTACCCGTGCCAAAATCCCACAGATGATCCTGACTTCCATGACCAGTGTGGTATCCAGCAAGGTAACGCTGCTCCTGATTATCAATGTATTTCTGCTGATCGTAGGCTGCTTTCTGGAGACTGCATCTGCAATCACCATCGTAGTGCCGTTGATCCTTCCGCTGCTGACAGCCTATAATATCAACTTGACTCAGTTCGGTATCATTATGGTTCTGAATTTAATGATTGGTCTGCTGACACCGCCGTTTGGTCTGGTTCTGTTTGTAATCAGTAAGATAGGCCACATTTCCATTGGCCGCTTCTCCAGGGCACTGATTCCGTGGCTGGGCGCGCTGCTTGCTGCACTGCTTCTGGTAACTTTTATCCCACAGCTGAGCCTGTGGTTCCCGACTATGCTGGGAATGAGCGTTTAATTATAAGAAGAAAGATGAGGAAACGATGATATGAAGATTACAGCAATTCGGGGAATTATGTTGCGCTGTACCTGTTCGCCCATCAGCGATGCGTTGTCTACCTCGACTGCCAGACAGGCACTTCTGGTAAAAATCGAAACCGATGCTGGACTGTACGGAATCGGTGAGGCATTTACCTATGGCGCTCCGCTTAAGATTATGAAATATCTGGTGGAAGAGCAGCTGGGACCGATGCTGATCGGCCAGGATCCGACAGAGATTGAAAAGCACTGGAATACCATGTACTGGCGCACCATTGCTCATGGCCGCAGAAGTATGACTATGGGAGCCATGAGCGGCATCGATATCGCACTGTGGGACCTGCTTGGAAAAGCAGCCCATATGCCGGTATGCAAGCTGCTGGGCCAGCATCTTGACCGGGTACCGTCCTATGCCAGCGGCGGTTTCTATGCTCCGGGAAAAGACCTGCATAAGCTGGAGGAAGAACTGGAGCACTACAAAGACCAGGGCTACCGTGACATGAAGATCAAGATTGGCCGGACGCTGGAGCGCTCCAACGCACCCCTTACCTATATGGCAAATCAGGCTTGCGCAGTCAGTGTTGAGGAAGATTATAAGCGGATTGAGGTTGCAAAACAGATCGTTGGTTCCGGAAAACTTCTGGTAGATACCAATGCCTCCTGGGATGCGCAGACCGCGTTATCATTCGCACCGGAGCTGGCACGCCTCGGCGTGGCATGGCTGGAGGAGCCGATTCCATTTGAGGATATCGAAGGAATGAAGAAACTGAATGCTGCAGTTCCGCAGCTTCATGTCATTGGCTGCGAGACCCAACAGGGCGTGAAGAACTTCCAGCACATGGCGCAGGAAGATGCGATCAGCATTGTACAGCCGGATGTCGGCTGGGCTGGCGGCATCACCGAGTGCCGAAAGATCGGCGCTATGGCGCAGGCGATGAGCAAACCGATTTCCCTGCACTGCTTTGGTTCTGCTGTACTGTTTGCGGCAAGCCTACATCTGGCAGCTGCGCTTCCGAATACGGAGATGATGGAGTCTGAGGAGAATCCGAACCCGTTAAAGACAGACATCATGAAGGGCAGCTTTGAGACAGACAGCCAGATGAGCTTTTTCGTACCGGAGGGAGACGGTCTGGGCGTTGATTTAGACTGGTCGAAAATGGAAAAATATGTTATAAAGTAATTAAAGATACGAAAAGCAACTGGAGAGTGGAGAGATGGGAGAGATACGCACACGAACGGAATTGTTAGCCGATGAGATCGCGCAGAAAATACGGCAGAAAATACAGAAACAGGAATACGCTCAGGGTGATCGCCTGACTGTGCGCTGGCTATGCGAAGAATTTGGTGCCAGTGAGACGCCGGTGAAACAGGCATTAAACCAGCTTGTGTCAACGGGACTTGTGGTTTCCATTCCGAAATGCGGCATGCGTGTGCGCACTTTTACTTTTCAGGATATGAAGAATAACTGGGAAGCCCGGCTGATGATTGAACAGTTTTGCGCTGCTGCGGCTGTAGATACCGTACGGCGCGATGAGCAGTTCATCAGTAATGTGCGGAAACTTCTGCAGGTAACCAACGAGGCTTATGAGAAATGTATTCAGGACTACACAAAGGAAAATTTCAGCCATCTGTCCGAATACGACCGGCGGCTTCATACGGAAATCATCAAATGCTGCCAGAATGACCAGATCGTGAACATGTATGAAAGCCTGAATGTTTATGCAGGTATGTTCACTGGTTTTACATGTCATAATAAAGAAACATTACGAGGTGTTCAGTGGGAGCATACGAACATCGTAAACCAGCTGGAACTTTGCGATACGGAAGGTTTAAAAAAGGCACTGGAGCAGCACGTGTATTCCACAATCCAGATCTACCGGCAGGCAGAGAATGAACAATAGAAGAATTGGAGCATTACAAGAGATGAGTCCTCGGATTCATCTCTTTTTCTTTTCCCCCTTAAGCATAATTCTGAGGACTGGTTCATAGTATTAAATAAGCTGTATGAAATTATGGAAAGACCTTAAGGAGAGAAAAGGATGGCTGAGAGACGTTACTCCATATCCCAGGCCGGCAGGCTGGTGGGCGTGGAGAATCATGTGCTCCGTTACTGGGAGGACGAGCTGCATCTGGAGATACCGCGGGACAGAAAAAATCAACGGTATTATACAAAGCTGCATATTGAGATGTTCCAAAAGATTAATGAGCTAAAGGAAAAAGGGTATCAGCTGAAGGCAATTGAACCGGTGTTAAAGAGGATGCTGGCTGGAGAGCAGGAATTGGATCTCAATGAGGTCCTGAGGCAGAATGCTGCAGAAATCTTGAGACAGACATCGACCGGTGCAGCGCAGCTGGAACCGGAAACTGTGTATCGTTATGCGGCGGAAACCGGCCAGGATATGGCAGCGCCAGATAGTATGAATGAGGAGAGTGTGGAGAGCAATATGGATGGGGAAGCAAAGACAGAGGTAGCAGCCAGAATGGAAGAAGAGCCTGCGGTAATGTCACATCAGGACAAGCTGGATCAGTTTCAGCAGCTCATGAACCACATCATTGGCAATGCCATTGGACAGGCTATGAGGCAGAACAATGAAGCTCTGAGTGAGGAAATCAGCCGTCAGGTCAACGATCGTATGGTGCAGGAGCTGGAGTACATGATGCGGATCAGTGACGAGAAGGAGGAAGAGCGGTTCAAAGCGCTGGATGAGCTGCTGCGGGCCCATCAGAAGGAAAATAAGGGAAAGGCAGAGGCGGCAGCGGCAAGAATGCCGTTTTTCCGGAAAAAGAGATTCGGACGGAGTGGGAAGAAGTTATAATAAAAAGCGTGTGGAGACGATTGTCCGTTCCCACACGCTTTTTCGATGCGTTTCCGCTCTTTATTTATCAGCCAGGATCTCATTGATGCCGTTTACCAGCGCATCACAATCAATACCATGAACCATGCATGCCTCTTCCAGAGACTCTCCCTGAGAAGACGGGCAACCCAGGCAATGCATACCTGCACGCATTAAAATCGGGGCGATCAGATCGCTCTTCTGAAGCAGCTCACCGATTAACATATCTTTACTGATCTGCATGTGAAATTCCTCCTTTTGGATATACTACATTACACTATAATACTTTTCACCAAAATACGCAAGTAATATTCATAAAACAGGAGACAGGATACATGCTGAAATTTTATTGAATATATACAATTCATAGTCTTTTTCTAGGAATTATTTTAAAATAGTTACCCAAAGCTAACTTGATATTGTACCTTATTTTGTTCAAAAGTGCAATATTTCCCTCTTGAATATTTTTAAAATATAGTATACAATGATGTCAGCGAAATGATTATAGAATATTTAAGGAGGATATTATCATGGCATATGTAATTTCTGATTCTTGTGTTAGTTGCGGTACCTGCGAGAGCGAGTGCCCGGTAAGCGCTATTTCCCAGGGAGACAGCCAGTACGTTATCGACGCTGACGCTTGCATCTCCTGCGGTACCTGTGCAGGTGTTTGCCCGACCGGCGCTATCAGCGAGGGTTAATTAAGACACAAACCATCAAATGCCCCTTCTGTATTTGCGGTACAGAAGGGGCATTTTTTGTATGAGAGGAAATTGCGTCCTATCATACAATAACGCTCCGCGAGAATGTGCCAAGGCACATTCTTTTTATGAAAGGAGATTTCCCATGACAAAGAAAAAACCGTTGATTGCCCTTACTCCATACTTCAACATAGAACGTGATGAACCATATATGCGGCCAGCTTATTTGAAGGCTATCCGCGCGGCCGGAGGCATTCCGATGATCCTGCCTCTTGATCTGGAAGAAGAAGATCTCCAGCAGATTGTCGATACCTTCGATGGCTTTTTGTTTACCGGCGGTCCGGATATCCACCCTTTTTATTTTGGGGAGGAAACACAGGCAAACTGTGGAAATGTCTGCCTGCGGCGTGATCGTATGGAAATACTGCTGTTAAAACTGGTGATGCAAACCGGAAAACCGGTCTTTGGTATCTGTCGCGGTATCCAGCTTTTGAATGTGGCTCTGGGTGGAGATATTTATCAGGATATTCCAAGCCAGTTCCCGCAGGATTTTCCGATTGCCCATGTCCAGCCCTTTGATTATGCGATTCCATCCCATAAAGTGGAGGTGCTGCCTGGAACACTTCTGGAACAGCTTACGGGCAGTAATACCTTAAATGTCAATAGCATGCATCACCAGGCATGCCGTAAACTTGCTCCGGGACTGGTGGCATGCGGTCATGCGTCCGGAAATCTGATTGAGGCAGTTGAAAAACCGGATTATCCCTTCTTTCTGGGAGTCCAGTGGCATCCGGAATATCTGTGGGAACAGGATCCGGCTATCCGGCAGATTTTTGAAGCATTTGTAAAGGCAGCTGACGCAAAAAGACTGTGAGACATTTGTTTTGTCTCACAGTCTTTTTGCGTTTCACAGAATGGTCCGAAATCAGATCAGCGCAAGTTTCTGCAATGCGTCTGCTCCAATGATGACTTCATAGTGCTCCTGATAGTGGGCTTCGCCTGCGACATCAATTCTGATTTTTTCACCATATTCTGCAAGCAGGTTGCAGACACGGCTGAAAGCGACCGGATCCGCAGACTGGCTGGAAAGAACCAGATAATACTGGCTGGTTCCCGGCTTTTTATAGAGCTTGCTCTGGACAGTGCCCAGAGTCTGTACAGCATTTGCGGCATCGGAAACCTGGTCCAGGCTGCTGAAGCGATAAACACGGGTCTGGATAGCGGAAACACCGTCTGCAGAATCTCCGTCAGTGGAAGTCTTGGGGGTCTGCAGTGCGGCAGTGTCGGAAGCGTCTGGAACAGCCGGTGCATTGGTTGCCAGCATGTTCTGCTTAAATAGTTCCATGAGCCCGTCTGCCCCCTCTAACAGTTCATTTGCAAGACCACCCCAGAGATTTTCTGCCCCATCCTCGGAAAGAGGGGAGAATTTGGAAAAGCGGGTGTCCAGCTCCTCAGGATCCTCTATCTTGGTGATGACAAGCATCACGCTTTCACCGGACAGTGGAATGGCTTCCACCATCAGGGGGATATCTTCAGCATCAAAGCCAACTTCATTGGAGGCCTTTTGAATCATTTCACGAAACAGGCCGCGAGCCTTCTCACTTCCATAAGCAAGCTCACCCAGATTTAAGTTACGGGAACTGAGGTCAAGACTGGTCAGTGTGCATCGGATCTGGTTTTCATTGATTCGTTCAATCTTCATAAGATCACTCCTTTCAATCTGAAATATAGGGAAACAGAAAAAAGAATCTAATTTCCTACTTTAATTATAGTATATGATACGGGGAAATATCAATTCCTATGTGAAAATTTTAGGAAATGTTAAGAAAAGAGGACAAAAAACGGTCTGGCGAATTTTGTCGAACCTTGATGGTTGATTGTCTTGCCATATTTCGTTATTCGAATTAAAATGAAATCACAGAGACGAGAGATGAGAAGGAGGTGTAAAAAGCGGACACCATTTTATTCGGAAAGTACCGGTTGTGCCGGGTACTGGGCTGCGGCAGGAGCGGTACCGTATTTTTGGCAAAACATATGGAACTGGACGAATATCGTGCCATCAAGCGGGTGCCAAAGACCTTTGTCGATTATGAACTGTTTAGAAAAGAAGCGCTGATACTGAAGGGGATTCGCGACCAGGGCATTCCAATCGTATATGACCTGGCGGAAGATGATCAGTACAGCTACCTGATTGAAGAGTATCTCGAAGGAGATTCTTTATATGCCCTGGTTTCAGAGTCAGGGCATTGTTCATCGGTGATGACGATCCATTATGGGATTCAGATTTGCCATCTGGTACATATCATGCATTCAACAATGCCTACCCCTGTTTTATATCTTGATTTACAACCCAAAAATCTTTTACTTTATAACAACACAATCAAGTTGATCGATTTTGATCATGCAGTTTATGCGGACGAAGTGGAGCGCATGGAAGAACGTTACGGGACTATTGGCTGTGCGGCGCCGGAGCAGTATTCGGGAGATGTTTTAGATGGAAGAACAGATATCTATGCCATTGGTGCTGTCCTCTATTACATGCTGACTGGACATTTCCCTGGAGAAATGATCCGGCCGGAACAGGTGAAATTATCAGGTGTGACCGAACGCCGCCTGATGCGCGTGATCCGTAAATGCCTGCATACAGAAAAGAGCAGACGGTATCAGTCAGCTCTGGACCTGGAGCAGGAACTACAAAAACTTTGGGACCAATCGGACTGCACAGCATACCGGTATGGTGCGAGGAGGATGGAAGAGTCTCTGGTGATTACCGTAGCGGGAAGTCGTCATGGCGTGGGAACGACCCACATTGCTATGGGACTGACCGCATATTTACAAAAGTGCGGGATGTCAGTAGTTTATGAAGAACTCAATGAATCTGGTGCGGTGCGTCAGCTGGCAGAAAGCAGAAAAAGTCAGGCAGATATATATGGGATATTTCATATCCGGAATATCCCTATGCTTCCGCGTTATGGTGAGGCTGTGAAATTAATGCCTGCCGGATATCAGATAAGGATCCTGGACTGCGGAGCGGATCCGGATCTGGTGCAGCAGGTGGATGCAGACGGCTATCTGCTTGTGTGCGGAGGCAAACCATGGGAGTGGGAAGACTCCGAGACGGCAGTGCAGCTTGGCAGATCGGTACAGGGACTGACTGTGATTTATAATCAGTTTTGTGCCAGACTGTCTTTTTATCAGAAGCAGCGGTATGCAGGCGGACTACGGATGCCGTATTTTGCGGATCCGTTTTGGGGCAGCCGGGCATCAGACCGAGTGTACCGGGCCATCTGGAATCAATGGTTTGGGCAGAAGGGAGGAATCGTACGAAGTTTGTTTTTGGAAAGAATAAAACGGTTCTGGTAACGCTGCCGGGAACTGGAATCCGGACAATTGGTGTGATGGGCTGCGGGCGTGGTGTAGGGACCAGCCATCTGGCAGTTGCGCTGGCAAATTATCTGACAGGCGTAAAACGTAAGAAGACAGCATTGCTGGAATGGAACAGTCATGATGATTTTCAGATATTGGAGCGGTTTGCCGGAAAAAATGGCAGGAGAGAGGGAGAGGGACAGAAGAAGACGGAGCGGAGCCGAAATAAAAGCGACAGGTTTCGCATTATGGAAGTGGATTATTACAAAATGGCGGATCTGGCCGTACTGTCCCATTGCCTGAGCCGTGATTATCATTACATCATCATGGATTATGGAGAAGCAACGGAGGAAAACCTGTACGAATGTGCACGCTGTGACAGGAAAATTCTGGTGGGCTCTCTGAGCGAGTGGAAAGTGGAAGCATTTCTGGAAATTTTGGAGCAGACAGAGCGAAGAGATAAGAGCTGGAGAATGGCCGTCGTTGCGGGCGGAGAAGATACCAGAAAGGAGATAGAATCGATGTTTCGCTGCCGGCTTCAAAGAATTCCGGCTTCAGTAGATGCATTCCGCATTACACAGGAGGAAATTCTATGTTTTGAGACGCTGCTGTTTGCAAAATAACGGAGCGGATCAGCAAAACGGTTACTGTACAGTAAGAATTTACAAAGCAAAAACGAAGAAAGCGGACAGCTTTGCGGCAGCAGTATTTAGTGGGAATAATGTGTCACGACAATACCTTCTAAGCGGCGGAGCTGTCAGCAATAGGGGGCCATATGTTAACAAATGTATCGGGAGTGTATGAAAACAACAAAGGCAGCCAGATTTATGTGGAAGGTTTAAAGCGGTATCAGAAACGGGGAATTCGTGTGTTGATCGATGGAAAAGATGCCTGTGAAGAAACGTGGGGAAAACTGTTTGAGGTTCGCGAGGATGGAAGCTTTTATATGGGCGACTATATTCTGGAGGACATTCCACAGGAAAATACGGCTAAAGGGGAGGTGAATGAAGAAGAGGAAGATTATATGAAAGCCAAACGGTTAAAAGAAATCCATTTTGATATCGTGTATCACCAGTAACAGCGAAAATTTCTGATCAGAAAAGAGAATCCCCGATTCAGCCCGGGTAAAGAGAAAGATCAGGAAAATTTAAGAGAAGTCGTATCGGATCTGTGGTATAATATGACTCAGATGTGAGATAAGAATACCGGTAAGGAGATACGGCGGATGAAAAGATTTCTGGCAACAGTACTGACAGTGATATTGACGATCATGCTTGTCGTGGGAGCGGCAGCAGGATTTATCTTATACCGCAAGTACAAACCGTCAAAAGAGCATGTGGATCAGAAGGAATGGTATCAGGCCAGCGGGGATGAGACGGCTGTCTTTTTTAACAGTGAACGGGTAGAAGGAGTTCAGGGACGTTATATAGACGGACAGACCTATCTGCCGCTTGACTGGGTAAATAAGGCGGTGAATGAGAAATTTTACTGGGATGAAGAAAACAGCCAGCTGATCTATACACTGCCAGATCAGATTGTATACGCGAATGCGGAAACTGTGGGAAACAGCGGAAAGCCGCTGCTGGAGCAGCAGGATGGGACGGTATGGCTGCTCACCAGTCTGGTGACTGCGTACACGAATGTGCGGATCGAAACATTTGACACGGACAGTGTGCGGCGTGTGTTTGTAGATACCTCATGGGATCCGCAGCAGCTGGCAGATGTGAAGAAGAACAGTGCCCTCCGGGTGCGGGGCGGTGTGAAAAGTGCAGTCATTACAGAGGTGCCGGCTGATTCAGAAGTGATCGTTCTGGAACAGCTGGAAAACTGGAGCCGGGTGCGTACAGAGGATGGACAGGTAGGTTATCTTCCGAACCGCCGTCTGAAGGAAATGGAGCAGCGGACACTGGTCAGCACGTTTGCAGAACCGAAATATACCAATATTTCCATGGATGAGCCGGTGGTTCTGGTATGGCATCAGGTAACCAATCTTTCTGCCAATCAGGCGATGAAAACTCTTATGGACAATACCAAGGGAGTAAATGTTATTGCGCCTACCTGGTTTATGCTGACGGATAATAACGGTAACTACGAATCTCTGGCAGACCGGAATTATGTGGATCAGGCACATGCCATGGGTGTTCAGGTATGGGCCGTGCTGGATAATTTCAATAAGGGAGATGAGGTGCAGTCGGAAATCCTGTTTGCCAGCACGGCAGCCAGAAAAAAACTGATCACTTCCCTGATGCAGGATGCAAAGACCTATGGAGTCGACGGTATTAATCTGGATATAGAAGGAATCAAAGCATCAGCCGGTCCGCATTATGTGCAGTTTATCCGGGAATTATCCGTGGATTGCCGGAAGGAAGGGCTTGTTCTTTCTATCGATTCCTATGTGCCGGCGTCATACTCTGCATTTTATAACTGGGCAGAGCAGGGCCGTGTTGCCGATTATGTGGTGATGATGGGCTACGATGAACATTATGCTGGTGGAGAAGCCGGTTCGGTTGCTTCCATTGGCTACGAGCGGCAGGGAATCGCCGATTTGTTAAAGCAGGTTCCGAAGGAAAAAATCATCAGCGCAATTCCGTTTTACACACGAATCTGGAAAGAAGATGCTTCCGGAACCAGTTCTCAGGCAGTAGGCATATCCGGTGCCAAAGCGTGGGTGGAGACGAACCAGGTAGAGCTGTACTGGCAGGACGATCTTGGCCAGTATTACGGAGAATTGGAGAAAGATGGCGTAAACTACGAAATCTGGATGGAAGAGGAACGATCTCTGGCATTGAAAATGCAGCTGATCCGGGACAACGGTCTGGCGGGTGTGGCCTGCTGGCGGCTTGGGATGGAATCGGCAGAAATCTGGGATACCGTGAAGCTTCCGTGATGATCGATGGCGGGATGGTTTGGAAAGGGTGAGGAATATGAAAAAGGATTTTGATGGCAGAAGGCAGACGCTTTCTGCCATTCTGCCTGTTTTGGCAGCAGCGGTGGTGCTCATTGGCTGCGGACATCAGAAGAGTGATCCGGCAGATGCTACGGCAATTTCACAGGAAAGCCAGACGGAATCGGAGACGCAGCAGGAAGCGGTCAGTACAGAGACTGAGGAAGACAAAACAGCGGATAGCAGTACAGAGACTGAGGAAGAGCAAACAACTGACAGCAGTACGGATGCAGAATGGATAGAAAATATCATGCTGGCGACTGATATCCATTATTTTTCAGATTCACTGACCGATGGCGGACCTCGCTTTCAGGAGATGGTGGAGTATGGGGATGGTAAGATAGTCACTTACATTGATCAGATTACGGATGCGTTTCTGGATGAAGTAGTAAAGCAGCATCCGGATGCTCTGGTGTTAAGCGGGGATCTGACGCTCAATGGGGAGAAAGCCAGCCATAAAGATCTGGCAGAAAAACTCCACCGGGTGGAGAATCATGGAATTCCGGTACTGGTGATTCCCGGCAATCACGATATCAACAATCATCAGGCAGCACGCTATAAGGGAGAAGAACGGCTTCCTGCAGAATATACGACTCCGGCGGAATTCCGTCAGATTTACCGGGCGTTTGGCTATGATGAAGCGGCGAGTGAGGATCCAAACAGTTTAAGCTATCTGTATGAACTGGATGAAAATACCTGGATTCTGATGATTGACAGCTGCCAGTATAGTCCGGTAAACAAGGTGGGCGGAGCTATCTCTGAGGCAACCTATGAGTGGGTGGAACAGCAGCTGGAAGCTGCCTGGGATGCGGGGGTGGAAATTATCCCTGTTGCCCATCACAATCTGCTGGATGAGAGCGAAATCTATGTGGATGAATGCACGATTGAGCATAGCGAGCAGTTTATAGATCTTCTGGAAACCTGGGATGTAGCATTGTTTCTGAGCGGACATCTGCATGTGCAGCACTGCAAACGCTCGGAGGATAATCGGGGAATCTGGGAGATGGTGACGGCTTCACTGGCAACACCGTCCTGCAAGTATGCCATCCTGACTTACCGGGATGATCGAAGCTTTCTGTACCGGACTCGATCGCTGGATGTAGAGGCCTGGGCGAAGAAGAACCAGTGCACAGAAGAAGATCTCCTGAATTTCAAACAGTTCCAGACCCCGTTTCTGAGACGTGTTTTTTATAATCAGGCAATTGCGTCCCTGAATGAGGTGCCGGAACTTACGGACAGCGAACGTGAACAGATGGCACAGCTGTATTCGTTGCTGAAATTCCATTATTATCAAGGAACGGCGTATCAGGTGCAGGAGCCTGTGCGGAATGATCCAGCATATGAGCTCTGGCAGGAAGATGGTATGGCAACGCAGCAGGGTGAATATTTCCGGTATATTCTGGAAGATGGTAAGAGAGATTATAATCGTCTGGAGGTTAACTAGACCTTGCTGGCTGATATTTCCCGATGAAGGAAAAACTATGTTTTTTTCACGGCTCTGAATCATATATTTTACAGGAAAAGTGAAAATGGAGCGGGTAAGGTGAGCAAAGATGGATGGATCGGGAGCGAACAGCCGGAAAAGAATGAAAGCCGGGAGGAGCAGCGCCGGAGAATGCCGGAATTTATGATGGCAGTTATGCTTTTGATAGCGGTATTTCTGGTGTCACGGCAGGCAGGACTGATGGTGTCCGGCCAGGCAGTGGCAGTAGGGGCGCGTCGTCCGGTTGTGGTGCTGGACAGTGGTCATGGTGGAAATGATCCTGGAAAGATCGGCGTGGACGGAAGTCTGGAAAAGGAGATCAATCTGCAGATCGCACGTCGCCTGAAAACCTATCTGGAGGCTTCGGATGTAACGGTGGTCATGACCAGGGAGGATGACCGTGGGCTTTACGAAGAAACAGACAGCAGCAAAAAAATGGCAGATATGAAGAACCGGTGCGGAAAAATTGCGGAGGCAGAGCCAGATCTGGTGGTGAGCATTCATCAAAACAGCTACCACCAGGAGTCTGTATCCGGTGGTCAGGTTTTTTATTACAAAACATCCGAAAGAGGAAAGCGCCTTGCAGAGATTCTGCAGAGGCGCTTTGATTATGTTTTGGGAGAAAAGAATACCCGGAAGGCAAAGCCGAACGGAAGCTATTACCTTCTTCTGCATGTAAAGCAGCCGATCGTGATTGTGGAATGCGGTTTTTTGTCGAACTGGAAAGAGGCTGCAAATCTGAATTCCGGAGAGTACCAGGACCGGCTGGCCTGGACGATCCATGTGGGAATTATGGAGTTTCTGAATCAGAAGAAATCCTCTTGATTTTTATGGAAAACTGTACTATAGTTAAGGCACGATAAGTTCTTCGGGGCGGGGTGAGATTCCCCACCGGCGGTTACAGTCCGCGACCTGCGTAAAGCAGCTGATTTGGTGAGATTCCAAAACCGACAGTATAGTCTGGATGAGAGAAGAGATTGTGTGAAGGCTTTTAACTTATGGTTTGTAAAAGCAGCATGAATGATCTGATTCCCCCGGATAGCGATATCCGGGGGTTTTTGCGTTTCACACGATTCCTCTGAATAATGAACTTAACCAATCTATTTCAGGAGGAAAAAGATATGAAAGAAAAACTGCTTACAACGAAAAATGTGGTATTAATGGGAATGTTTGGTGCCCTTGCCGGCGTGCTGATGCTTTTTGAGTTCCCGCTTCCGTTCCTGGCACCGAGCTTTTACGGGCTGGATGTCAGCGAGGTTCCGGTGCTGATCGGAACATTTGCCATGGGACCGGTGGCAGGCGCCATTATGGAGGTAGTAAAGATTCTGGTCAAGCTGGTATTAAAGCCGACCAGCACCGGTTTTGTGGGTGAGTTTGCGAACCTGGTCATTTCCTGTGCCATGGTCATTCCGGCAGGGCTGATCTATAAGATTTCCCACACCCGCAAGGGCGCCATGACTGGCCTTGTGACTGGAACGGTTCTGATGGCTGTAGTCGGAGTGGCAGCCAATGCACTGGTTATGCTTCCGTTTTACTCTAATTTTATGCCGATGGAGACTATCCTGGCAGCAGGCGCAGCCATCAATCCGGCAGTTGGAAGCGTATGGACCTTCGCATTCTTCTGCGTGGGACCGTTTAACCTGGTGAAAGGTGTTGTAGTGTCGGTAGTAACATCTCTGGTTTACAAGCGTGTCAGCGTTCTGATCCACAGCGTGGGAAACCATAAGGCTGTGAAGAACAGCAATCAAATAAATGCATAGCAGAATCCTTTCTGACGCCCCGCGGTGTGCCTTGCACCAAGGGGCGTCTTGTGCTATGATAAGGCAGAATCCGTTACAATTTGTGCATGCATGAACGGTAATGAACATACCGATATAAGCGCAGCTGCAAAGAAGGTAGAAACATGAATACAAAACTGATAAAAATAGAAGATACAAAACAGATCAAAAATGAGGAGCTGGCAGAGGCCGCGCAGATTCTGCGGGATGGCGGACTGGTTGCATTCCCAACGGAGACCGTATACGGGCTTGGAGCCAATGCCTTAGATGAGACTGCGGCAAAGAAAATCTATGCGGCGAAGGGACGTCCGTCAGACAATCCGCTGATTGCGCATATTTCCTGCCTGGAGGAATTAAAACCGCTGGTGGCTTACATTCCGGAAGCAGGAAGAAAGCTGGCAGAGGCATACTGGCCGGGGCCGCTCACCATGGTATTTCCGAAGAGTGACATTGTGCCTTATGGAACCACGGGTGGCCTGGATACGGTGGCAGTCCGCATGCCGAGTGACCCGGTAGCAAACCGGCTCATCAAGCTGGCGGGAGTTCCGGTGGCAGCACCGAGTGCCAATACCTCCGGAAGACCGAGTCCGACTACGGCACAGCACGTATGGCAGGATATGGAAGGCAAGATTGAGATGATCCTGGATGGCGGTCCGGTGGGAATCGGCGTGGAATCCACCATTGTGGATGTCTCCGGCGATGTTCCGACGCTGCTTCGTCCGGGGGCCATCACCATGGAGATGCTGCGGGAGACTGTAGGCAGAGTAGAGATCGATCCGGCTATTCAGGCACCGCCGAGCGCAGACTTGCGGCCGAAGGCACCGGGCATGAAGTACCGCCACTATGCACCTCATGCGGACCTGCAGCTGGTAGAGGGTGAGACGGACAGAGTAGTGGAGGTCATCAATAATCTGGTAAAAGAGAAGCTTGCAGAAGGCAAAATGGTTGGTGTGATATGCACGGATGAGACAAGAGTGCGTTATCCGCAGGGTGAAGTCCGCAGCGTGGGACTGCGCGCGAAGGAGGAGACCATTGCCCACAATCTGTTCGCCGTGTTAAGGGAGTTTGATGATCTGAATGTGGACTGCATTTATTCGGAAAGCTTTTCCAAGGATCATCTGGGGCAGGCTATCATGAACCGTCTGACGAAAGCGGCAGGCTATCATATACTGAACGTATGAGATGACAGAGAATAGAACAAGCGAAAAAGAGATATTCCCTGATGCGATGACAGGAGCAGGGCACTGTGATAATGAGAAAGAAACGGGAGGAAGCGTACGATGAGCAATTCCAAGAAACGTGTGGATTATATTTCCTGGGACGAATATTTTATGGGTGTGGCGGATCTGTCCGGACGTCGTTCCAAAGACCCCAATACCCAGGTGGGAGCCTGCATTGTCAGTCAGGATAACAAGATTATGTCTATGGGATATAATGGGTTCCCGAAGGGTTGCTCCGATGATGAGTTCCCGTGGGGACGTGAGCAGGAAGCAGACGATCCGTACAGCACCAAATATCTGTATGTGACCCACAGTGAGCTGAACGCCATCTTAAATTACCGGGGAGGAAGCTTGGAGGGCAGCAAGATTTACGTGACTCTTTTCCCGTGCAATGAGTGTGCAAAGGCTATCATTCAGGCTGGAATCAAGACCATCATCTATAAGGAAGATAAATATCCGGATTCTCCGTCCGTGCGGGCATCCAAGCGCATGCTGAATGCGGCAGGCGTGCGGTATTACCAGTACGACCAGACCGGAAGAAAGATAGAGATTGACGTATAAGATGAAGTTTTTACTGACGGCGATCAACGCCAAATACATTCACTCCAATCCGGGAGTGTACAGTTTAAAAATGTTTGCCGAGTCTCAGGGCGCGGCAGAAGCAGTGCAGGGAGACCAGGATCCGCGAGAGGATGGTCTCCCTTGCGCACCCTTTGTAGAGATTGCAGAGTACACCATCAATAACCAGATGGAACTGATTTTAGAAGATATTTACCGGAGAAAGCCGGATATAGTAGGAATTTCCTGCTATATCTGGAACATTGCCTATGTGCTGGATCTGGTACGGGACATCCACAAGGTATTGCCGGAGACGGATATCTGGCTTGGAGGCCCGGAGGTTTCCTATGATGCGCCACAGCTTCTTGTCCGGGAGCCGGAGGTATTCGGTGTCATGAAGGGCGAAGGCGAGGAGATGTTCGCGGCCCTTTTAAACTGCTACCGGACATTGGGATGCACAGTGCGGCAGATGCAGCGTTTAGGGCGGAGAAGTGCTCCGACAGGTTCTGCATGCGGTAAGGATGCCGCAGCAGAAGCGCCGGATGAAGCATGCACTGCGGAATTCTGGTACCGCATGTCTCAGGTGGCAGGCCTGACCTATCACGGTGCGGATGGGAAACTCTGCGACCAGCCTGTCCGTCCGGTCATGGACATGAGCCGGATCCCGTTTCTGTATCCGAGTTTAAAAGGATTTGAAAACCGCATTGTTTATTATGAAAGCAGCCGCGGATGTCCGTTTTCCTGCAGCTACTGTCTCTCCTCCATTGATAAGTCTGTTCGTTTCCGGGATCTGAAGCTGGTGCTTCCGGAACTGGACTTTTTCCTGGAAAAGAAGGTGCCGCAGGTTAAGTTTGTGGACCGTACGTTTAATGCGAAAAAGAGTCATGCCATGGCAATCTGGAAGCATATTCTGGAGCATGACAACGGTGTCACCAACTTTCATTTTGAGATTACGGCAGATCTTCTGGATGAGGAAGAGCTGGACCTGATCAGCCGGATGCGGCCGGGGCTGATCCAGCTGGAGATTGGCGTGCAGAGTACCAATCCGGATACGATTAAGGCAATCCGGCGCAAGATGGATCTGGACCGGCTGCGCTATGTGGTTGAGCGGATCAATGCCGGAAAAAATGTGCATCAGCATCTGGACCTGATCGCGGGTCTGCCCTTTGAGGATTATGACTCCTTTGGCCGATCCTTCAACGATGTCTATTCCATGGAGCCAGAGCAGTTTCAGCTGGGATTTCTGAAGGTTCTCAAAGGCTCCTATATGCATGAGAAGGTGCCGGATTATGATCTGCAGTACCGGGGAAAGGCACCCTATGAGGTGCTGTCCACAAAGTGGCTTCCATACAGTGATGTGCTTCGCTTAAAGGGCGTGGAGGATATGGTGGAGGTGTATTACAACAGCCGTCAGTTTATGCGGACATTAAAGCTGTTTGAACAGGAGTTTGACGGAGCATTTGCCATGTACGAGTATATGGCCGGGTATTATGATGAACAGCATCTGACTGGTCTGAACCACAGCCGCCTGGCGCGTTATGAGGTCTTTCACGACCTGATCAGCAGGAGGGCGGAGCAGGAGCGGATGAGCATGTTTGAGGATGCGCTGATGTGTGATCTGTATCTGCGCGAAAATGCGAAGAGCCGGCCGTCATTTGCTTTGGCGCAGGCTCCTTATAAAGAAGAAATCCGCCATATGGTTCCGGAACTGCGGACTCTGGGAACCCAGGTACACGCAGAAGTCCTGCGGTCCGGTGAGGTTCTGCTGTTTGATTACCGGGAGAAAGACCGGCTGAACCATAACGCGAAGGTGACGGTGCTGGGGAGGACAGATGTATGATAAACAGCTATATTGCCCTGGATCTGGAAACTACCGGCTTAAATCCGAAGCAGGACAAAATCATTGAGATTGGAGCGGTGCGCGTGGAAAACGGGCAGGAAACCGGCCGGTTTCACACCATGCTGAATCCACACAGGGAACTGGAGGAGCGGATTACGGAACTGACAGGCATTGCCTGGGATATGTTGAAAGATGCCCCCGATATTGTGGATATTCTTGAAGAATTTCTTGCTTTCTGTGGAGAACTTCCGCTGCTTGGCCATCGCATTATTTTTGATTATAGTTTTGTCAAACGGGCTGCTGTAAATCAGGGACTGTCATTTGAAAAAAATGGTATTGATACCCTGACGATCTGTCGCCGTTTTATGCCTGCGGAGGAGAGTAAGCGTCTTGGCGCGGCCTGTGCCTTTTACGGGCTGACTCAGGAGAGTGCCCACAGGGCGTTGGGAGATGCGTTGGATGCCCATCGGCTCTATCAGAAACTGCTGGAAAAGCACGGAGCAAAGGCTCCGGAAATCTTTGCCGCAAAGCCGCTGATCTACAAGGTAAAACGGGAACAGCCGGCCTCCAAAAAGCAAAAAGAGGACTTGCGGTATTTACTAAAATATCATAAAATAGATTTACCTGTGCAGATTGACTACCTGAGCAGAAATGAGATCTCCCGTATCACCGATCAGATCATATCCCGGTACGGAAGAATCCGGTAATTCAGTATAACAAAAAACAGAAATCTGCCCGCAGAAATAAACGGCGGGCAATATTTTTAGAATTTAAGAAGAGGTGAATTTTATTATGATGAACATGCATAACAATAAAAAAGCCCGTGTGATCATGGGTGTTGTAATTGTAATCCTGATCCTGGCTATGGTAGCACCGATGGCATTATCTGTTATGATGTAAAGTGACCGGAACACCGGCCAAAGCGCACGAACGCAGCATTACAGCAGAATGCAGACAGAGGGAGAAGATTATGAAAAAGAGCAGTGTGCTGGGAGGTCTGGCCTTTGCAGCAATACTTGGAAGTGTGTTTACATTTCCGGTCTACGCGAAAGAGAAGACCTTTCCGGAGGGCATCTATGCGGGTGGGTTTGCACTTGGCGGACTGACAAAGGAACAGGCTGAGACACAGTTTGCCGCCTATATCTCTGGCCTGGAAGAGCGCAGCGTGACGTTGGATGTGGCAGGAAACGGGCTGGAGACTACCGCGAAGGATCTGGGCTACGCCTGCAAAAATGAAGATGCGCTGCAGGAAGCAGAGGAGTACGCCGCAGGCGGCTGTCTGATCCGGCAGTACATGGAGCGCAAGGATCTGGAAAAGGAGCCGGTGCATATTTCGCTGGATGCAGGTGTAGATGAAACGGCGGTTCAGACCTTTGTGGAGGAACAGTGTTCCGGACTTCCGGGTGAGCCTCAGGATGCTGTTATCACCCGTGTGAATGGAAAATTCGAGATTACACCGGAGCAGAGCGGCATGGCGGTGGATGTAAAGGCAACTATAGAAAAGCTGAATGAGGAATTGGGAAAAGAAACCGGTGCAGTCAGCGTGGAAGCCGTTGTGACGGAGCAGGAGCCAAACATCAAAAAAGCAGATCTGGAATCCATTTCCGATGTGCTGGGGACCTGTACCACGGCTTATGCCAGCAGCGGGGCATCCCGTTCCGGCAACATTGCAAACGGCGTGTCCAAGATCAACGGCCATGTGCTGATGCCGGGGGAGACCTTATCCGGTTACGAGTGCATGCATCCGTTTACCATTGAGAATGGGTACTTTACGGCAGCGGCTTATGAGAACGGTCAGGTCGTGGACAGTGTAGGCGGCGGTGTGTGCCAGATTGCCACAACGTTGTACGATGCTTCTCTGGCGGCAGAGCTGGAGATTACCCAGCGGCAGAACCATTCCATGATCGTTACGTATGTAAAGCCGTCTATGGATGCGGCCATTGCCGGTACTTATAAAGATATCAAGATTACCAATAATTACAGTACCCCGATCTATATTGAGGGAACTACCGCAGGCAAGACGCTGACCTTTACCATTTATGGCAAGGAAACCCGACCGGCGAACCGCAAGGTAGAGTATATTTCCGAGACCCTGAGCAAGACAGATCCGGGTGCACCGCAGCAAAAGGTAGATCATTCTTTAATGCCTGGGCAGACGAAAAAGGTCCAGTCTGCGCATATCGGTTACAAATCCAGACTGTGGAAGGTGGTAACGGTAGATGGTGTAGAAAAAGAACGAACGATTCTGCACACCGACACATACAACCCATCGAAAGCCATTGTTCTGGTGGGACCAGCCGCTCCGGAGGTCCCACCAGCAGTAGAAAATCCGGCTCAGTCGTCAGAAACCACACCGGAACAGGCAGCACCTGCAGAGACTGCGGCACCGCAGCCGTCCCAGAGCCAGGTGGTAGGACCGGGGGCAGCAAGCCAGCCGTCAGAGAACTCTTCCGGCGGACCGGGCGCAGCGCCGGCTCCTGCGGCAGAGGGTCCCGGGGAGCAGTAAAAGAGCGCACGTTTTTGAACAAGTGCGGCAGCAAAAGCGGTCAGATGTGTCTGCGTGTACAGGAATCCGCTGTGAAAGGTTTGAATTGATATGATGCGAAAGATTGAGCGCGAGAACACGGGCCTTCTGCAGGCCGGACAGGATCTGGTTGTGGCAGGCTACGCGGGACTCGCTGGTACGGTAAAGCTGGCGGAGGCAGCAAAGGAAGAGCTGTCCCGCTGGTTTTCCGATGAATATATGGAAGAAATTGCAGACGCTGCGCCGCTTTGCCCGGTAAGTCCGGAGTTCTGGCGCTCCTGCGGTGCGGCAGAATGGGAACCGGCAGGTGAGGGCGGCATTTTAACCGCCATCTGGAATCTGACCGGAGCTTATGAGACCGGCGTGAAATTTTATTTGCGCCAGATTCCCATGCGGCAGGAGACCGTGGAGGTCTGCGAGCGGCTGGAGTTAAATCCTTACCGGCTTTACAGCCGGGGATGCGTGCTCCTCACAGCAGACAACGGCGGGCAGCTTGTCCGTATACTGGCAGAAAAACATATTCCGGCCCAGGTGATTGGCCGGGTGAACAAAGGCATTGCACGGGAAATGATCGTGCAGGAGGGACGGGGCTTTCTGGAGCGCCCGCAGCCCGATGAAATAACGAAAGTGATTCCCGGTTTTTTCAAGTAAAAAGAAGAAATCGGGATTCCACATATATACAACTATACAAGGAGGCAATCAAAAAATGAGAGAGAAAATTTTGGCGGTAATCGAAAAGAACAGCAGAATCGATATCCATGACCTGGCGATTCTTTTAGGGGAGAGTGAAGTCGCGGTCGCCAATGAGATTGCCGAGATGGAGAAAGAGCATATTATCTGTGGTTATCACACCCTGATCAACTGGGACAACACCAGTGAGGAAAAAGTGGTTGCGCTGATCGAGGTAAAGGTAACTCCCCAGCGCGGCATGGGCTTTGACAAGATCGCGGAGCGCATTTACCAGTACAGCGAGGTGAATGCCGTTTACTTAATGTCCGGTGCATTTGACTTCACCGTATTTATCGAGGGCAAGACCATGCGCCAGGTAGCACAGTTTGTTTCTGACAAGCTGGCCCCGCTGGATTCTGTTTTAAGCACGGCAACCCATTTTGTACTGAAAAAATATAAGGACCACGGAACAGTCCTCTGCGATGAGGTCCAGGATGAAAGGATGCTGATTACCCCGTGAGAAACCCATTAAATGAAAAGATCGTTTCTATCCCGCCGTCCGGGATCCGGAAATTTTTTGATATCGTAAGTGAGATGAAGGATGCGATTTCCCTTGGTGTAGGCGAGCCGGATTTTGACACGCCATGGCACATTCGTGAGGAGGGCATCTACTCTCTGGAAAAGGGACGTACCTTTTATACCTCCAACGCCGGTTTAAAGGACTTAAAGATTGAGATCCACAACTATCTGGAGCGCCGCTGCAATATCTGCTATGACCCGGACCATGAGATCATGGTTACCGTGGGTGGCAGCGAAGCCATTGATGCGGCTATGCGTGCCATGATCGACCCGGGAGATGAAGTGCTGATCCCGCAGCCGAGTTACGTTTCCTACACGCCGTGCTGTGTGCTGGCAGACGGTGTCCCTGTGCCGATCGAGCTGGAGGAGAAAGACCGTTTCCGCTTAACTCCGGAGAAATTACTGGAAAAGATCACCCCAAAGACAAAAATTCTGGTGCTGCCGTTCCCAAACAACCCGACCGGTGCCATCATGGAGCGGGAAGATCTGGAGAAGATTGCTGAGATCATCCTTGAGAAAGATCTGTTTGTTATTTCAGATGAGATTTACTCAGAGCTGACCTATGCGAAAGAGGATCATGTATCCATTGCATCTCTGCCGGGCATGAAGGAGCGCACCGTTCTGATCAATGGTTTCTCCAAGGCTTTTGCCATGACCGGATGGCGTCTGGGCTATGCCTGTGCGCCGGAAGTGATCTTAAAACAGATGCTGAAGATCCATCAGTATGCCATCATGTGTGCACCGACCACCAGTCAGTACGCTGCAGTGGAAGCGCTGCGCAATGGCGATGAAGACGTACAGCACATGCGTGAGTCCTATGACCAGCGCCGCCGTTTCCTGATCAATGCGTTTGAGGAGATGCATCTGGACTGCTTTGAGCCGCAGGGCGCGTTCTATATGTTCCCGAGCATCAAGCGGTTTGGCATGACCTCCGATGAGTTTGCGACCCGCCTGCTGCGGGAAGAAAAGGTGGCAGTTGTACCGGGAACCGCCTTCGGTGACTGCGGAGAAGGATTCCTGCGCGTATCCTATGCCTATTCCTTAAAGAGTCTGAAGGAGGCCTTAAGCCGCATCAAACGGTTTGTAGACCGTCTGGACGGAAAAACGGAGTAAGAAAGATGAACATTGTATTATTTGAGCCGGAAATGCCGATGAATACCGGAAATATCGGCCGTACCTGTGTGGCCACCAACACCCGTCTGCACTTGATCGAGCCTCTGGGCTTTAAGCTGAATGAGAAGGCCGTAAAGCGTGCCGGACTGGACTACTGGGATAAGCTGGATGTTACCGTGTATTCCGACTTTCAGGATTTTCTGGACCGCAATCCGGGGGCGAAGATCTACATGGCTACTACCAAAGCGCCGAAAACCTACACTGAGGTTGAGTACGAGCCGGACTGCTATATCATGTTCGGTAAGGAAAGTGCCGGAATCCCGGAAGAAATTCTGGTGGAGCACAAGGAAAACTGTGTGCGCATTCCCATGTGGGGCGATATCCGTTCCCTGAACCTCTCCAATTCGGTGGCGATCGTGCTGTATGAGGCACTGCGCCAGAACGGATTTGAGAAGATGAATATGGAAGGCCATCTGCACCGGCTGCACTGGAAGGATGAAGTGTAAAGCAATTACAGAATCAGAGCGAATGATAAGAGAGGATCTGCCTGCGGGCAGGTCCTTTTTGCTGTGGCTGTATGTGTCTGCGAGTAGGAATGCGAATTAACGAATATTGCACAAAAGAAAGAAATGAAATGCAGAATGATTATACAAAGTTCAGAATTACAAAAGAAAAGTCAGAAATACAAATGGAAAAATGCACAAAATAATCATATAATAAATACATCAACAAGGGAAAATGACAGCTTCTCATTCGCTCACAGCTTCATTCCCGGAGAACGTGACATTAGCAAGAACGTGAAAAGGAGAGAGGTATTATGAAAAAACGTTGGTTTGCAGCATCGTTAGCGGCACTTATGGCTCTGAGTATGACCGCATGCGGCGGCGGAAAGGCAGCAGAGACAACAGCAGCACCGGCAGAGACCAAGGCCGAAGAGACAAAAGCAGAGGAATCTAAGGCAGAGGAAGCTTCCAAAGAGGAAACGGCCGAGAAGGCTCCGGAAGATTATACCGGCAGTGTAGTCGTATATTCCCCGCATGACGCAGATCCGCTGAATGCAGGTGTAAACCTGTTCATGGAGAAATATCCGAACGTAAAGGTTGAGGTGGTAGCAGCCGGAACCGGTGAGCTTTGCAACCGAATCGCGGCAGAGTCCGCAAACCCGATCGCAGACGTACTGTGGGGCGGCGGTGCAGACTCACTGGCAGCATTTAAGGAGTACTTCCAGCCGTATGTATGCGCAAACGATGAATTTATCGGCGATGCATACAAAGACCCGGATGGCCTGTGGATCGGCGAGAGCCCGCTTCCGATGGTTATCTTCTATAACAAAGACTTAATTGAAAAAGATGGTTTAACCATTCCGGAGTCCTGGGAAGACTTAACCAAGCCGGAGTGGAAGGGTAAAATTGCTTACTGTCTGCCGTCTAAATCCGGTTCCGCATACACCCAGCTGTGCACCATGATCCTTGGACATGGCGGCAAGGAAGCCGGATGGGATTTCATCAAGAAGCTGTATGACAATCTGGATGGCAAGATCGTTGACTCTTCCGGTAAGTGTCACAAGATGGTAGCTGACGGTGAGTTCTATGTAGGAATTACCATTGAGAAATCCGCAATCAAATACGCAGACGATCCATCCGTTGGATTTGTATATCCGAAAGACGGCACCAGCGCAGTTCCGGATGGTGTTGCACTGGTTAAGGGATGCCCGAACGAAGAGAACGCAAAGCTGTTCATTGATTTTGTTACTTCAAAAGAATGCCAGACTGAGCAGAGCCAGAACTGGGGACGTCGTCCGGTTCGCAGCGATATGGAAGTTGGCGATGGCATGGCGAAGCTGGATGACCTGGTATTAGTTGATTATGACTTTGACTGGGCAGCAAATGAGAAGGAAGCCAATATCGAGCATTTCAATGATATCATGGTAGATTAATTTTAAGAACACCGGCAAAGAAAATGCAAACACTGAATCGTGAGATACAGCAAGTAAACAGCTGAGCGAAAACGGAAAGACTGCCTTGCCCCAAGCGGGCGGGCAGCCTTTTCGGTTATGAAGGAATGGAGGAATGAATATGAGTCATGCAGTTATCATAAAAAAAGC
The DNA here is from genome assembly GCF_048380235.1 of Ventrimonas sp. Taxonomy (NCBI): domain Bacteria; kingdom Bacillati; phylum Bacillota; class Clostridia; order Lachnospirales; family Lachnospiraceae; genus Ventrimonas; species Ventrimonas sp. Next base: position 44,154 of record NZ_DBFCCJ010000026.1, read on the forward strand.
CGTAAAAAAATACGGGAATTTCACTGCGTTAAATGGAGTGGATCTGGAAATCCGGCCGGGTGAGTTCTTTACCCTGCTTGGACCTTCCGGCTGTGGAAAGACCACCCTGCTTCGTATGATCGCGGGATTTAACAGCGTGGACGGTGGTGAGATCTGTTTCGATGACAAGGTCATCAACAATCTGGAAGCGCACAAGCGTGATATTGGCATGGTATTCCAGAATTATGCGATCTTTCCGCATCTGACGGTAGCAGAGAACGTGGCATACGGACTGAAAGCAAAGAAATGTCCGAAGGATCAGATACCGGGCAAGGTGGAAGAGGCACTGGAACTGGTCCAGATCGGCCAGTTAAAGGACCGAAAGCCGAACGAACTTTCCGGAGGCCAGCAGCAGCGTGTGGCACTGGCCAGAGCCTTTGTGATTGAGCCGGGCGTTCTTTTAATGGATGAGCCGCTTTCCAACCTGGACGCGAAGCTCCGCGTGCAGATGCGGACCGCCATCAAGAAGCTGCAGAGAAGACTCGGCATTACTACCATTTACGTTACCCATGACCAGGAGGAAGCACTGGCTATTTCGGATCGGATTGCCGTCATGAAAGAAGGCAATATCATGCAGGTGGGAACGCCGGAAGCCATTTACAAGAAACCGGAAAATACCTTTGTAGCCGGATTTATCGGCGTGTCTAACTTTGTGGAGTGTGAGGTGGATGGCAAAAATCCGGAGGCGGCGGTTTTAAATGTCAAGGATGAGTGCAGCATCACCTGTAAGTTAAAAAAGCCATTTACCGGCAAGGGCATCATTTCCGCCAGACCGGAGCAGCTGTTCTTTGACAAGGAAAACGGACTTCCGGGCAGGATCGTGATGTCCACCTTCCTGGGCGATTTCATTGAGTATGAGATTGAGCTGAACAACGGACAGACCCTGCAGCTCAACGAGTACACCAAGGATGTGCAGATGGTGCGCCCGGATGGCGAGCAGGTGAAGGTCAACTTTGACATCAACGCAGTGGGCGTATACGATGCGGCAACCCAGGAGGTGATTTCATGGTAACATCCCGGAAAAAACTGGATTTCTGGTTTTGGGTCAAGGTGGTAGTGATCGGATTTATGCTGATCTTTTTGATCTATCCGTTTTGCACCCTGATCACCCGAAGCTTCTTTTCCAACAAGACGGCCGGATTCACCTTTGAAAACTACATCCGGTTTTTTACGAAGAAGTATTACTATTCGGCTCTGGGACGAAGCCTGTTTGTATCGATTGTGACCACCTGCACCACGCTTCTGGTAGGAGTTCCGATCGCGTATATCATGTCCCGCTATAATGTATTTGGCAAGAGCTTCATTCATATTTTTATTATCATGAGTCTGATGAGCCCGCCGTTCATCGGTGCCTACAGCTGGATCATGCTGTTTGGCCGTGCAGGTTTTGTGACAAGGCTGTTTGCCAATATCGGGATCCATCTGCCGAGTATTTACGGCAAGCTGGGAATCATCCTGGTATTTACGTTTAAGCTTTTCCCATACGTGTATCTGTATACATCAGGTGCCATGGGAAGCATTGACTCCAGCATTGAGGAAGCGGCAGAGAACCTGGGCAGCAACAAGCTGCGCCGTCTCTTAACCATTACCCTTCCGGTTGTGGCTCCGTCCATCGCGGCAGGCGCGATCATGGTATTCATGACCAGCCTGGCAGACTTCGGCACCCCGATGCTGATCGGCGAGGGCTATATGGTTCTTCCGGTTCTTGTATACAATGAGTACATGAGTGAGATCGGAGGAAATGCCCATCTGGCAAGTGCCCTTTCTGTTGTGGTAGTACTCTGCTCCACCACTGTTCTTCTGGTTCAGAAATATTTCGTGAGCCGCAAAAACTATGTGATGACTGCCATGCGCCCGCCGAAGGAAGAAGTTCTTCACGGTGGAAAGCGTTTCCTGGTTACCCTGCCGGTACTGCTCGTTACTCTGATCGGTATTATGCCGCAGATCGTGGTGATCGTCAGCAGCTTTATCAAATGTGATTTTACCGGATTCCAGAAGGGCTTCAGTCTGGACAGCTATGCAACGATCTTCAACCGTCTGTGGACCAATATCCGCAACACCTTCGTATTCTCCTCGATCGCGATCGTGTTCATTATCATCCTGGGCATGCTGATCTCTTACATCGTCGTGCGCCAGAAAGGGCTGGCTGGCCAGCTCATGGATCTTCTGATCATGTTCCCGTTTGTCATTCCGGGCGCTGTCCTCGGTATCAGCCTGATCGTTGCCTTCAACAAACAGCCGGTGATCCTGACCGGTACCGCTATGATCATGATCATTGCGTTTATTGTCCGCAAGCTGCCTTATACCGTCCGTTCCGGCAGTGCATTCCTGCAGCAGATGGATGTGAGCGTGGAAGAGGCTTCTATCAGCCTGGGTGTATCCCCGATGAAGACCTTTGTAAATGTGACTGCCAGACTGATGGCACCGGGAGTTCTCTCCGGCGCGATCTTAAGCTGGATCACCTGTATCAATGAGCTGTCCTCCAGCGTTATGCTGTATGGCGGCAAGACCAGCACGATTTCTGTTGCGATCTACACGGAGGTGGTACGAAACAGCTTCGGTACCGCGGCAGCGCTGGCCTCCATCCTGACGGTCAGCACTGTGATTTCCCTGCTGATTTTCCTGAAAGTCAGCAAGGGCAGGGTATCGGTTGTCTGATCCGGAAACAGCTGCAGCGTTCGGCGGTCTGAGAGGCCGCCGGAGCTCTTATAAAAGAGAGGTGTGGTTATGATAAAATTTGGCACTGGTGGCTGGAGAGCCATCATTGGCGAAGAGTTTACGAAAGAAAACATTCAGAAGCTTGCACTGGCCATGTCTTTGAAAATCAAGGCAGAGCATGTGGAGGACAAGCCGGTGGTGATCGGTTATGACCGGCGTTTCCTTTCCAAAGAGGCTGTTATCTGGTCCTGTGAAATATTGGGGCAGCAGGGAATCAGGGTGCTGTTTGTGGACCGCAGTTCCCCGACCCCGCTCATCATGTTCTATGTGATGAAGCATGATCTCAGCTATGGCATGATGGTAACAGCCAGTCACAATCCGGCTATCTACAACGGTATCAAGGTATTCACAAGAGGCGGCCGCGACGCAGACGAACATCAGACAGCAGATATTGAGAAATATCTGGAGCAGGCAGAGAAACTCTACGTGCCGGATCCGGAGGAGAACGGACAGATGCCGCCGCATGCATACCAGGAGCTGGTGAAGAGCGGCCGGGTGGTGGAGATGAACCCGATGAATGAGTATCTGGACAACATCATTTCCCTTATCAATCTGGATGCCATCCGGGAGCGCGACCTGCGTATTGCCATTGATCCGATGTACGGTGTGAGCCTGACGGCGCTCTGTACGATCCTTTCCATTGCCCGCTGCACTGTTGAGACTATCAATTCCCAGCATGATACGCTGTTTGGCGGCAAGATGCCGGCTCCGACAGAAAGCACGCTGCGCAGCCTCCAGAATTATGTGCTGGACCGATACTGTGACATCGGTATTGCCACCGATGGTGATGCGGACCGTCTGGGTGTGATTGATGATAAGGGACATTACCTTCACGCAAATACCATTCTGGTCATGCTGTATTATTATCTGCTGAAATACCGCGGCTGGCGCGGCCCGGCGGTGCGCAACCTGTCTACTACCCATGTGCTGGACAAGGTGGCAGAGAGCTTCGGCCAGAAATGCTATGAGGTGCCGGTGGGCTTTAAGTATATTTCCGCAAAGATGCAGGAGACCGATGCTATCATTGGCGGCGAATCCTCCGGCGGTCTGACAGTAAAGGGCCATATCCATGGCAAGGATGGTATTTACGCGGCTTCCCTTCTGGTGGAGATGATGGCAGTCAGCGGCAAGAAGCTTTCTGAGATTGCTGAGGACATCCGCAAGGAGTACGGCGAGATCCACATGGAAGAGCGCGCGTACCGTTTCACGGCAGAGGAAAAGGAACGCATTCACAAGACCCTGATGATGGACCAGGCATTGCCGGAGATCCCATTTGAGATTGATCATGTTTCCTACATGGACGGCTGCAAGGTTTACTTAAAAAATGGAGGCTGGGTCAGCGCCCGGTTCTCCGGAACGGAACCGCTGCTTCGCATCTTCTGCGAGATGCAGACGGAGCATGAGGCTGTGCTGCTCTGTGAAGTATTTGAGAAGTTTTTGGGACTGTAAATGTCCTGCAAAATCTCCGTTTTTCCGGGATTTCTGCTATAATATAGTGATAAAGCCGTATCAGTGAAGATACGGGAAATCCATGAAGTCACGAAAATGGCAGAAGTCCGGAGAACGGGGATTTTTTGTTTTGAAATGGCTGAATTTTGAGGGGAATGACTGGATGAAAAGCAGAAACTTTAGAAAAACGGCGTTGTTCGTTTTGGCAGTCTTTATTTCCGGCTGCGGGCGCAGGACGGAGCCGCCGCTTACGCGGCAGGCAGATCTGGTGGTCTGTACGGATCTGGAGCTTCCGGTTTATGAGCCGGTGGTAAAGGAATTTGAAGAGCGTACCGGTCTGATAGTTGAAGTGCAGGCGGGAACATCGGAAGAGATCCGGACCTGGCTTGCGCAGGAACAGACAGAGCGAAACGGAGATGGAAAGCGCGGACCGGATCAGCCGGCAGAATGGGATCTGGCCTTTGGCGTGAACACAGAACTTCTGGATGAATATAAAGAGCTGTGGTTTCCCTGTGAGAGCAGTGAGGCCAAAATGCTGGACAGCCGGTATGTGTCACCGGACCATTTCTGGATCGGTTTTTCAGTATTGCCGCTGGTAATCATGTACAACACCAATGTGGTGACCTACAGGGAGCTTCCGGTGGGCTGGGAGAGTTTGCTGGAGCCCCGGTGGCAGGGGCGTGTGGCCTTTGCGGATCCGGAGCAGTCTGATGTTTCTGCCCTGGCACTTGCGGCAGCCATGCTTGGCAGTCAGAGCGGTGAGGATTATATTGGAAAACTGGCGGAAAATCTGAATTATGAGGTCTTAAAAAGCGTGGAGCAGGTCAATGAGGGGATCCTGGACGGGCGTTATTCGGTTGGTGTGACCACGGAGGCGGCGGCTCAGACGCTTCGCAGCGGCGGAGCCGATGTGGATTATATTTATCCTGAGGAGGGAACTGCGATGGTGCTGGACGGTACGGCAGTCCGCGCCGGAAGCAGCCATAAAGAAGAAGCCCTGGCCTTTCTGGATTTTACGGTCAGCCGTGACGCGCAGAAGATCATGGCAGTGAGCCGGAACCGCCGTTCCGTGCGGACGGACACAGCTGCGGAAAAAGGCATGGATCCGATGGAAAAGCTGCCGCTTCCGGAGGCAGGAAGGGCTGAGCTTTCGGAAGCAAAACAGCAGGCAGACATGTTGTGGCAGCAGGCAGACGGAAGGGAGGGCGGAGCATGAAGCATAAAACCCTTTCGTTCCGGGACCAGGTTTTTCTGGCCTGCTTTCTGGTAACACTGGTTCCGCTTCTGTTAACCAGCGTGGTCATGGTGCGGCTGTTTACAGCTTCCCTGAACCGCCAGAGTGAGCAGGAGGCGAACCGGCAGATTACGGAGATCCGCAGCCGTTTTGCAGCGCTTCTGGATGACTGTGAGGAAGCGTGCCGGGAACTTACAAGGAACGGTACCGTGTCCCGCTATATGATCGATACCACTACGATAGAAATGCAGCGGGGCATGTACGTTTCTTTATATCAGGCTTCGCAGGAAATCTACGGACATGCCCAGATCAGTGTGTACGATGTGGGTGGAAAGCTGCGGTTTACCACGGATACACTGTCGCGGGCAGATTCTCTGCCTGTGTATTGGGGTATTTTAAAGAAAGCATCCGGACAGGCGGGCATGACCTGGTACCGCACAGATCCATACCTGACACTGAATGATGACCGTGTGCTGATGCAGGGGGCTTACGCGATAGAAAATCCCGGCGGAGCCAGGACCGGATATCTGGTGCTGGATTTTACCCGGGAAAATTTTGATAATGTTTTCAGCGGATTCTATTCCCAGACAGATACCATCTGGCTTCTGGATTCCCATAAGCGGCTTCTGTACTGTTCCAGATCAGACTATGATGAGACCAACATGAATGAGGAGGAAGACACACAGTATTTGTGGATGCAGGAACCGGAGCGTGGGTTTTATGTGATCCTGTGCCGTCAGGCGCCCATCAGTTCCCCGGCCATGCAGACGATGGGAACGGTGGTCCTGGCCATGTCCCTGCTGAGCCTGGTCCTGTCCATGATGATCTCCGGCGCGCTGACCCGGAATATTGTAAAGCCGGTCAGCCAGCTGGATAAGGCCATGGAAAAGGTTAAGGCAGGAGATTTAAACATCCGTGTTCACAGTACCCGTACCGATGAACTGGGAAGGCTGACAGATAGCTTTAACGGTATGGTACGTGATCTGAAAACATACCTGGAGGAGAAGGTGCAGCAGCAGAAGGATTTAAATGAGACGACCCTGCGCCTGTATCAGACACAGTTAAATCCGCATTTTTTGTATAACACACTGGATACCATTAAGTGGAATGCCAAGATCAATCAGATCCCGGAGATTGCGGTGCTGGCGGAAAACCTGGCAGTAATCTTAAGAAAAAGCATTTCCAGCAAGCCATTCATCACCCTGAGGGAGGAGCTGGATACCATAGACAGCTATATCCGCATCCAGAAGATCCGGTTCAGCGGAAGGTTCCTCTATGAAACAGAAATTCCAGATCTTCTGGAAGAAAGCATGATCCCCAAAATGATTCTGCAGCCGCTGGTCGAAAATGCCATCATTCATGGCCTGGATGGATGTGATAATGGCTATATCTGTATTTACGCGGCCCAGAAGGACGGTGCTTTAAGCATTTCCGTGACGGATGATGGCTGCGGAATGAGCCGGGATATGGTGGACTGGATCAACAGCCCGGCACCGGCAAAGAGGGATGGACATCTGGGCCTTTTCAATGTGATCCAGATTTTAAAGATTTACTATGGAGAGGAGTACGGTATGCACGCGGAAGTGGCGGAAGACGGCACTACTGTGACGCTGAGGCTGCCATTTTGGAAGGAAGTGGAACATGAATAGAGTAGTAGTGGTGGAAGATGAGACGATGGCCCGCAAGGGCATTATCCTGACCATTGACTGGTCTGCCCTGGGCTGTGTCGTTGTGGGGGAAGCGGCCAATGGGGAGGAGGGCGCAGCTCTGGTGGAACGCCTGTCGCCGGATATTGTGGTGACAGATGTGAAGATGCCCCGCATGGATGGCGTGGAGATGATCGCGAAGCTGCGGGAAAATGGCTGCCAGGCAAAATTTATCATCCTGACGGCCTACAGCGACTTCAAGTATGCCCAGAGCGCACTTCGCCTTGGTGTCAGTGACTATCTGCTGAAGCCGCTCAAAGACGGTGAACTGGAGCTTGTGGTGCGCCGTATTCAGGGGCAGGAAGAGGCGCTGGAGTCAAAAGCGGCGAAGGAGCAGGATATGCCGGTGTTCCGGTTAAATCCGGTGAAAAATACGAAGAATAAATACGTAGAGCAGGCTGTACAGCTGATCCGGGAACACTTCCGGGAGGATATCAATATCAGTACCGTGGCAGGAGAACTGGAAATCAGCGAAGGGTATTTAAGCCGTGTGTTCAAAAAGGAAACGGACTATACCTTCACCAGCTATTTAACGCGGTATCGCATGAAAAAAGCCATGTCCCTGCTGAAGGATTGCCGTGTGAAGGTTTACGAAGTGGCAGAGCAGGTAGGATATTCCGACACAGCCTATTTCAGCGCCCAGTTTAAGAAGCTGATCGGAATCTCTCCGTCTGAATACCAGGACCGCAGCAGATAAAAAATTAAAAAAATTTGAAAAAAGGGCTTGCAAAAACAGTTAGCATATGCTAATATAATGACAGTTAGCCGCAACTAACTACATGTGAATATTCTATACATTTCGTCTGGTTTCATCTGACCCGTGAAATCAGAAACTCAACTCCTAAACGGAAAGCACGCTGCCAGGCGTGCTTTTTGTTTGTTTATTTCAGCCTTATTTTGTGTTAGAATGAATATAATCAGGACATCCATTACAGAATAAGGGGTTTTATGTATCTATGAAGCATTCACTCTACTATAAATTCATCTTAGGCTATCTGGTATTCGGTCTGCTTGGCTTTGCGTCGATTGCGACCTTATCCGCGCAGCTGATGAACAAAAATCAGGTAAAAAACCAGGCGGAAGCCATGTATGACGAGGCGAATCTGATCGCGTCAGCCTACAGCAGTGTGTATCAGGGGAAGAAGCAGGATCTGGATTCCGTCTACCCGCAGCTTCAGGCCGTGGCCAAGTTTGTGCGGGCGGAGATCTGGGTGGTGAACCGCCAGGGCATCATTGTGGTGGACAGCGAACAGAATAAGCGGGCCGGGACAGCCATCGAAGGGTTTGATCCGACGGCGACAGGCAATAAGTCTTATTGTACCGGAACTTACTACGGGCTCTTTCCGTATGATGTTTTAAGTGTTTCCGCACCCATTACGGGAAATTACAATACCTACGGCTATGTGCTGGTGCATCTTCCTATGAGCGTGATCTGGGAGATGAGCAATTCAAATCTGAATGTGGTTTACATAACGGCAGCGATCCTGTTTATCCTGTCCCTGATCATTTTGCTGGTGTTCACGAAGACTGTGTATTTTCCGCTGCAGAAGATCACGGAGGGTGCCAATGAATATGCGGCCGGCAATCTGGAGTACCGGATTGATCTGAATACCAGGGATGAGATGGGCTATCTGGCCGGTACGCTAAACTATATGTCCGGTGAGCTGAACAAGCTGGAGGAATATCAGAGAAACTTTATCGCCAATGTCTCTCATGATTTCCGTTCTCCGCTGACATCTATCAAAGGCTATCTTGAAGCGATTATAGACGGAACGATTCCGCCGGAAATGTATGAAAAATATCTGACCCGTGTGATTTCGGAGACGGAGCGCCTGACCAAGCTGACACAGGGCATGCTGACGTTAAATTCCTTAGACAGTAAGGGATATCTTTCGAGGTCAAGCTTTGATATCAACCGCGTGATCAAAGACACAGCGGCTTCCTTTGAGGGAACCTGTGAAAAGAAGAATATTAATTTCGAACTGACCTTTTCGGACAGCATGCAGATGGTGTATGCGGATCTGGGAAAGATCCAGCAGGTGCTTTATAACCTGATTGACAATGCCATCAAGTTCAGTCATCAGGATTCCACGATTTATATCCAGACCCGCATTAAAAATGAAAAGATTTTTGTTTCCGTGAAGGATACGGGCATTGGCATTCCGAAAGACAGTGTACAAAAGGTTTTTGACCGGTTTTATAAGTCTGATCTGTCCCGCGGAAAAGATAAAAAAGGCACCGGACTGGGGCTGGCCATTGTAAAAGAAATCATTCAGGCACATGGGGAAAATATTGATGTAGTCAGCACAGAAGGCGTGGGATCGGAGTTTATCTTTTCCCTGCCCCTGGCAACGAATCTGTAAGAGTAAAGAAGGAGAACGCGTATGAAAAAAACAGGGAAATGTATTGCAGGCATGTTGCTTGTCATGGGGATGAGCCTGGCCGGAGCGGTCAGCGGGTTTGCGGCGCCGGATCCCGGCACGGATCTGAATGTAGAGAATGTAAGATGGGACGGAGATTCCGGCAGTGGTACCTGGACGGACAACACGTCAGCCCGGTATTATCAGGTGAAGCTGTACCGGAACGATTCTTCTGTGATGAGTACCGCATCGGTCTACGATAATTCCTATGATTTTGCCGGTCACATGACCCGCAGGGGCAACTACTGCTTTATGGTACGTGCTGTGGGAAGCGGATCGGCAAAGGGAGAGTGGGTAAGTTCCGATACCATGTTTCTGACTGCGGAGGAAGCAGATGATCTCAGCTATGATTACCGCCACAGCTATTCCGGAGGTCCCGGAGATGGAAAATATGTTTCCGGAGGCCCCGGGGATACCGGAAGAAATCCAGCCAGCACCGGAGGTCCCGGTGTGGCAGCAGGCAGCGGACAGGATTTTTCCACCGCACAGGGCAACCACTGGTGCATTGACCAGGGCGGCAAATGGTTCCAGTTTAAAGATGGAAGCTACCCGGTGGGCCGCTGGGTGCAGATAGACGGAATCTGGTATTGCTTTGGAATGAATGGTTATCTGCGCTGCGGATGGATCGAGGATAACGGAAAATGGTATTACACGGACAGCACCGGAGCCATGCTTGTAAATAGCCGGACTCCGGATGGCTGCTACGTCGGCGGGGACGGAGCCTGGATCCAGTAAAAAAGTGGACAGACACCTTGAAAGGTGCCTGTCCACTTTTTTACTTCCGCACTTCAAATTTATATCCAATGCCCCACACGGTGGTCAGCGCCCAGTTGGCGTGATCCTTGATCTTTTCCCGGAGACGTTTGATATGTACGTCTACGGTGCGGGTGTCTCCGATGTATTCGTAGCCCCAGATATGGTCTAAGAGCTGCTCTCTGGTGAAGACCTGGTTCGGTGAGGAAGCCAGGAAATACAGAAGCTCCAGTTCCTTCGGCGGCATCTCCACGGAATGGCCGCAGTAGGTGACCGCGTAGTTGGTCAGGTTGACGGTCAGGTCCGGGTACTCCACATACTCGCCCTGCTGGGCCGGTTCCGGCGCGGCCGGAGCCGGAGCAGCCTGATAGCGGCGCAGCACGGCCTTGACCCGGGCTACCAGCTCCTTGGAGTCGAAGGGCTTGATCATGTAGTCATCAGCGCCCAGCTCCAGTCCCAGGACCTTATCAAATATTTCGCCCTTGGCGGAAAGCATGATGATCGGAACCTGGGAGGTGGCCCGCAGCTCACGGCACACCTGGTAGCCGTCGATACCCGGAAGCATCAGATCCAGCAGGATCAGGTTCGGCTTAAATTCCGGGAAGATCTTCAGGGCTTCCTCGCCGTCGTTGACAATATAGGTTTCGTAGCATTCTTTCATCAGATAGAGAGAAATCAGCTCTGCGATGTTCTCATCGTCATCTACAATCAAAATCCGCTGCTTTTCAGCCATGTTTTTTATCCTCCCAATTTACTTGAATACTACGATGGTTACGCCTGCGTCGCCTTCTCCGAAGCCGCCCAGGTGGAATTCCTTAATATATTTGAGCCGTTTTAAGTGCTTGTGGATGCCGGCACGCAGCGCTCCAGTACCCTTACCGTGCACAATGCGTACCTGCGGCAGATGGGCAATGTAGGCATCGTCCAGATATTTGTCAAGCTGTGCCACGGCCTCGTCCACGGTCATACCCAGGACATTGATCTCCGGGGAGATGCCAAAGGACTTGGACATCTTGATGTTGCTGCTTCCGCTGCCCTTGCGGCGGGCTTCCAGTCCCGGACCGCTGACAGAATTCTCCTGAAGCAGCTCCAGGTCGCTTATGTTCACCTTGGAGCGCAGGATGCCCATCTGGACAAATACGTTGCCCTGGGCGTCAGGAAGGCTGCTGACAGTACCATTTAAGTTCATGGAAAGCACACGCACGCCGTCGCCCAGCTTCAGAGTCTTCGGGTTGATGGCCTTGTGCGGCTTTCTGGTCTCCTGCTTTAAGGAGAGGCCGCCCTCGACCTTCTTTAAGCTGTCGCGCAGCTTTGTGCGCTCTGCCTCGAGGGCCTTGGTGTCGATGCCGGAGGAAGCAGCCAGCTTGTTGATGTTCTTGATGGTGCGGTCTGCCGTTTCCTTTGCTTCCCGCAGGATCTGCTGAGCCTCTTCGTTGGCCTTGCGGATCATCTTGTCCCTGCGCTCATCGAAACGCTCTTCTTTCTTTTCCAGACCGGATTTCAGGCGGGCAATTTCTGCCTTGTAGTTCTCAATCTCCGCGCGCTCCTTCTCGATGGTGACACGGTTTTCCTCCAGACGGCTGATGACATCTTCAAAGGTTTCATCCTCGGATTCCAGATGATTTTTCGCGTCCTCGATGATGTAATCCGGCAGTCCCAGCTTTTTGGAGATGGCAAACGCATTACTCTTGCCCGGGATGCCGATTAAGAGACGGTAGGTTGGGCGCAAGGTGGCAACATCAAACTCGCAGCAGGCATTTTCCACGCCCGGAGTGCTGAGGGCGTAGATCTTTAATTCGCTGTAATGTGTGGTAGCCATAGTGCGGCACTTCATGTTGTGCAGGAAGTTTAAGATGGCAATGGCCAGAGCCGCACCCTCAGTCGGATCAGTTCCGGAACAGAGCTCATCGAACAGGCAGAGAGAGCGGCTGTCGGCCTGATTTAAAATATTTACGATGTTGGTCATATGGGCGGAGAAGGTACTGAGACTCTGCTCAATGCTTTGCTCATCGCCGATATCGGCAAAGACTTCCTCAAATACAGCCAGCTCTGAGCCTTCAAATGCCGGAATATGCAGACCGGCCTGTCCCATCAGGGTAAAGAGGCCTACGGTTTTTAAGGAAACCGTTTTACCGCCGGTGTTTGGTCCGGTGACCATAAGAAGATCGAAATCGGTGCCAAGCCATACGGTGATCGGGACCACCTTCTGCGGGTCCAGAAGCGGATGGCGTCCGTCCTTGATGTGAATGCGTCCCTCAGTGTTGAACTTCGGTTCACTGCACTTGAAATGGCGGGACAGGGCGGCTTTTGCGAAGATAAAGTCCAGCCTGGTCAGGATCTGCAGGTCGATGGCCAGCTCTGTGGTGTAAGGCGTAAGCTGATTGCTCAGATCAGCCAGAACAGCTTCGATCTCCTTCTGCTCCTGAATTTCCAGGGTGCGCAGTTCGTTGTTTAACTGAATGACTGCCATTGGCTCGATGAACAGGGTGGAACCGGTGGAGGACTGATCGTGTACCATGCCGTTCACCTGGGATTTATACTCTGCCTTGACCGGCAGGCAGTAGCGTCCGTCACGCATGGTGATGACAGCGTCCTGCAGATAGGAGCGGCAGCTGTTTAAGATGCTGTTTAACTGGGTGTGGATGCGGTCATTGATGCCGTGCATGGAGCGGCGGACCTTGTGCAGGCCGGGGCTTGCATTGTCACTGATCTCTTCTTCGGAAATGATGCAGCGCTTGATTTCGTTGTTGGCAGGCGTTAAGGGCTCCAGGCTGCGGAACATCTGATCCAGGGAGTCATCCGGAAATTCTTCGGATTCCTCATGATGGCCGTAGGCTTTGGCGCGGGCCGCCACGGTGAGCAGAGAGCTGATGGATAACAGCTCCGGGATGCCTAAGGCACTGCCGATTTCCAGACGTTTTAAGGAATCCCGGACATCGCGGATGCCGCTTAAGGAAAGGCTGCCCTTCATGCGGACACGGGTGAGGGCGTCGCTGGTCTCTGTCTGGGCCTGCACGATCTCATGGAAGTCACTCATAGGGAGCAGGTTCTGACACAGGAGCTTTCCCGGAGCGGAAGCCGCGTAACCGGTCAGTTGATGGATGATTTTGTTATATTCTAATGTTTTCAAAACTTTCTGGTTCATAAAAATCCTCGATTTGTTTTTATTTGTATCTGGATTATAGCATGAAATGGCGTTACTGTACACGGGCGGATTCTTTTTTAGTTGCGCAAATTGGCTCAAAACCTTATAATAGAATGTAATGCATAAAATGTTATGCATCTGGGGAGGACGGGAAATGATCCAGCAGATTTATACAGCGGCCGGACCATTGCAAGGATTATGAAGTAAGGAGGACGTGAATGTCTGAGATACGGGATCCGGAAAAGAAACCTGAAAAAAAGAATGACCGTGATTTTATCAGTGAAAAAATTGTAAGACCGGCGCCAAGCAGGAAGCAGGTTGGCACCAGGATGGCTACAGCGGCCTGCGCCGGTGTGATATTCGGTGTGGTATCTGCAGTTTGCTTTGTGCTGACCAGACCGATTCTGGAACAGCTGTCGGCAGGAAACCGGCCAACCACATCCGCTATTTCCATTCCAAAGGATGAGCTGGAATCTCCGGTGGAAGCAATAGAAAACGAGCGTGTGGCTGAAACGGAGACGGAGCCGGTAGAAGAGATGGTCCAGACTGCTCTGGAGAAATATCGTTATACGGTAGATGATTTAAATTCCATGTTAAACAGTCTGCGGGGCAAAGCCCAGACTGCGGACAAGAGCGTAGTGGTGGTGCATTCCGTGCAGCAGAACACGGACTGGTTTGATAATCCGGTGGAAACGACCGGTCTGTATGCCGGAATGATCATCGCAAAAACCAGTCAGGAGCTTTTGGTGCTGACACCTGAGGCAGCGGTAGAACAGGCTGATTCCATCAAGGTTACGCTCGGGAACGGAAACGATGTGAGTGGCCATATGAAGCAGAAGGATGCCATTTCCGGGCAGGCCATTGTCAGCATCAGCGTGCAGGACATCAGTGCGACACAGCTGCGGGATCTGGAACCGATACCGTTAGGCAATTCCTATCAGGTGCAGCAGGGAGATCTGATTGCGGCGGTAGGCAGTCCGGCCGGAGTGGTCCATTCCATGGATTACGGTTTTGTGTCTTATGTGGTGCGCAGCAACCCCATGGTGGATCAGCATTGCCGCATGTTATATTCCAATATTCTGGCAGATGCCGGAAAGGGAACCTTTCTGGTAAATACAAATGGTGAACTGGTAGGCTGGGCGCAGGAACCGGACAGCCCTGAGGCATCGGACCGCGTGACAGAGGTGTTTGGAATCTCCGATTATAAGGGAGTTCTGGAAAAACTCAGCAATGGCCAGGCTGTGCCCTGTATCGGGATCGTGGGTCAGGAAGTAACGGGCGCGCAGGTGGAAAACGGACTTCCGGCCGGTATTTATGTGATGAACGCAGTGACAGATAAACCGGCCTACAATGCGGGAATCCAGAATGGAGATATTCTTACGGAGCTTGCCGGTGAGCCGGTAACATCCATGAAAGAATATCAGGCAGCGCTGGATAAAATGACCTGCGGCCAGGTGGTACATGTGACCGTGGCGCGGAATGGCCGCGACACCTACACCGAGCTGGAATTTGATGTGACGGTAGGAAGCCGGTAGAATCAAGAAAGATAGAAAGTAAAGGGAAAGATATGAGGTATATTGACAGTTTTAGAGAAGGTATGCACATTTCTGATGTGTATCTGTGCAAAAACAGGCAGATTGCGCTGACGAAGAATGGAAAGGAATACGGCAACCTGGTACTCCAGGATAAGACCGGTACTATTGACGCAAAAATCTGGGATCTGGGATCTCCGGGAGTCGGAAATTTCGAAACGCTGGATTATGTATACATTGATGCGGATGTGACCGTGTTCATGGGCGCCAACCAGCTGAATGTAAAGCGGATTCGCAAGGCAGATGAGGGCGAGTATATCCCGGCCGATTACCTTCCGGTTTCCTTAAAAGATGTAAAGCAGATGTATTCCGAACTGCTGGCACTTATTGCGTCTGTGAAGAATCCGTATCTGAGAAAGCTTTTGGACAGCTACTTCGGAGATCCGGATTTTGCCAGGGCATTTCAGTTCCACAGCGCGGCAAAGAGCGTACATCACGGCTTTGTGGGCGGCCTGCTGGAGCATACCTTAAGCGTTGCCAAAATGTGCGACTACTTTGCAGGTGCATATCCGATGTTAAACCGTGATCTGCTGTTAACCGCAGCTATGTTTCACGATATCGGCAAGACGAAGGAATTATCCGTATTCCCGGAAAATGACTACACCGATGACGGCCAGCTGCTGGGGCACATCATCATCGGCACCGAGATGGTCAGTGAGCGCATGCGCACCATCGAAGGCTTTCCGCCAAAGCTTGCAACAGAGTTAAAGCACTGCATTCTGGCACATCATGGTGAGCTGGAATACGGTTCCCCCAAAAAGCCGGCGCTGTTAGAGGCTATGGCTTTGAACTTCGCGGATAATGCTGACGCCAAGATGGAGACGATGATCGAGGTGCTGCGGGGTGCCGGAGATAATCAGGGCTGGCTTGGATATAACCGGCTACTGGAGACGAATATCAGAAAGACAACAGAGTATTAAATAACAGAACATAAAAATCAGAAAACGCGCCGCTTCGGGCGCGTTTTCTGATTAAAAAGGGGAAAGAGGTAATGTAAAGTATCGATATATGGGAACCGTTTGTTCCATCATAGCAGATGGATAACGGATTGTTGTTGGACGACCCCGGCAGCGTTTGCGCGCTTGTTGCTGCCAGGCTCTCTTATATTGGTGTATAATGAACATGTTCTTTTACTTTCTGTTCATTCTGATGTTAAGGCTTTCAGTGTTTTCTCTTCCTCACATCATGGTTATATGATACTGGAAAAATGTGTCTAAAGTTTGAGGAGATTGTGAAGAAAGTAGAAAGTTTCAGAACAAAATATTACGGAAAAGGGACTTTTTTGGGAGGTTTTTAGAGGGAAGCTGCGGGAACGCTTGCGCAGAGGCGGGAAAACCCGTAAAATGAGAGGAAAGAAGTTTGGTGGAATGAAAGGATAAACACATGGATTGGAAAAAGAATGATGTATTTCAGGTTCGGATAGAGGATATGAGTGATACCGGGGAAGGAATCGGAAAGACCGACGGCTTCATCTGGTTTGTAAAGGATGCCGTGATCGGCGATGTGGTGGAAGCCAAAGTTATGAAAACGAAAAAATCCTACGGCTTTGCGCGCCTGATACAGGTATTGGAACCATCAGCATGCCGCGTGACTCCTCGCTGCCCGTCAGCCCGCCAGTGCGGCGGATGTCAGCTTCAGGCCATGAGCTATGAAGAACAGTTAAGATTTAAGGAAAACAAAGTACGCAATAATTTAAGCCACATTGGCGGACTGACCGAAATTCCGATGGAGCCGATCATCGGCATGGACGAGCCGTGGCGTTACCGCAATAAAGCCCAGTTCCCGTTTGGAAAAGATAAAGACGGACGTATCATCACAGGCTTTTATGCAGGCAGGACCCACGCTATCATTGAGCAGGAGGACTGTCTGCTTGGTGTGGAAGAGAATCAGCCGATTCTGGACTGTATCCGCGGCTTCATGGAAGAGTATCATATCGCACCATATGAGGAAGAACTGCACAAGGGTCTCGTTCGTCATGTGCTGATTCGCAAGGGCTTTGCCACAGAAGAACTGATGGTCTGCCTGGTATTGAATGGCGATGTGAAGAAACTAAAGGCACCGGAGGTGCTGGTGGAGCGCCTGGTGAAGCTGTTCCCTTCCCACATGGCAAGCATTTCCTGCAGTATCAATCGGGAAAAGACCAACGTCATTATGGGAAAAGAGATCGTAAATCTATATGGACCGGGCTATATCACCGATTATATCGGAAATGTCTGCTATCGCATCTCTCCACTGTCCTTTTATCAGGTCAATCCGGTGCAGACCCAGAAACTTTACGGAACCGCTCTGGAGTATGCAGGCCTGACTGGCGAGGAAACCGTGTGGGATCTTTACTGCGGTATCGGAACCATCTCCCTGTTTCTGGCGCAGAAAGCAAAGAAAGTATATGGCGTAGAGATTATTCCGCAGGCGATTGATGATGCCCGTGCCAACGCAAAGCTGAACCATTTTGAAAATGTCGAGTTCTTCGTCGGAAAAGCGGAGGAGGTACTGCCGGAACAGTATGAAAAGAACCAGGTCTACGCCGACACCATTGTGGTAGATCCGCCAAGAAAAGGCTGCGACAGCGTCTGCCTGGACACCATCGTAAAGATGGCACCGGAGAAGGTGGTATATGTCAGCTGTGACTCCGCGACTCTGGCCAGGGATGTGAAGTATCTGGGAGAGAGAGGATATGAGGTGAAACGGGTAAAAACTGTGGATATGTTCCCGTGGAGCGGACACGTGGAGACGGTAGTATTGATGTCAAGGAAATGAAATCAAGTGCCAGAAAGCGGCGTATTTCCGAGCTTTTTCGGAGGTTTGGATCTGAAGCCAGACTTCTGAAAAAGCTCGATTTTCTTATATGGAAACATATCTGCTGCAAAATGTGTGTCAGGTTGTAACCTCGGATTAGATGTCGCGATTTGAGACAGTGGATTAGATGTCAGGCATTTCGGGCTGATTTTTGGAAAACGGAAAGGGCTGACAACCAATCCGGCAACTCGACCATTTGGGGTGGTTGCAGGCAGTGGTATAGATGTGAAGGGAAAATTCAGTAAATCGAAATTTATAAAGGAGAATATTGATGAAGCTATTTTTATGTTCGCACTTTTCAAGTGTGGGAAGTCTGATAAAGGAAGAAATTGAAAATAAGAAAGTCGCATTTATTCCAACAGCTTCACTGCGTGAAGGCTACACCGGTTATGTCGGCTCGGCTCGAAAGCTATTTAATAAACTGGGAGCAGCCGTAACTGAAATTGAT
>NZ_DBFCCJ010000027.1:0-1248 GCF_048380235.1 Ventrimonas sp.
GGTCTTGCAAAGATCTGTAAGGAGGGCGTGGATGCCATAGGCGCTGCGTTGCGGGAATTGGAGGCTGCCGGTTACATTGTGCGGCACAAGCTGCGTGACCGGCAGGGACGCATCAGCGATACAGAGTATGTCATATACGAGCAGCCACAGCTTAGAAAACCGGATACGGATTCACCAGATACGGAAAACCCGTATATGGATAAACCGGATACGGAAAAGCCCGCAGAATTAAATATAGAGAAATCAAATACTCAAAAACAAAATATTTATGGATCAAGTACCGATTCCATTCCCTTCCGGGATTGCGCGGCAGATTGTCTGCCGGAACGGAAAGGAAGGGATGCGATGTCACTCACAGAGATAGAGAGTTATCGGGAATTGATTCAGGAGAATATCGGGTATGAATACCTGTGTCAGCAGTATGAAACTTATCGGGAGGATTTGGATGAGATTGTGGAGCTAATCGTGGAAACGGTCTGTGCAAAGCGAAAGACCACCCGTATTGCAGGAAGTGATTTTCCGCATGAAATCGTTCGTTCCAGGTTCTTGAAGCTGGATAACTCGCACATTGAGTTTGTCATGGACTGTTTACAGAAGAACACCACGGAAATTCGCAACATGAAGCAGTATCTTCTGACCGTTCTGTTCAATGCACCGACCACGATAAGCAATCATTACACTTCACAAGTAAATCACGATCTGTATGGCGGCTGGTAAATGGTCGCTTTTTTATTGCCCGGAACTGCCGGGAGAAAGGAGCAAGCATGATGTCTGAGGGAAAGACCATAGGGCAGCTGATGGAAGAAATGCGGGCAAAGGCAGGAGCGCAGAATTATCACGGTCATGGATATATGGACCTCCAGCGTTTTGCGGAGGACACCCGGCACATGATTATTTTTGATGTGCTGACGAACGATTCCCCTGTTGGCTGGAAAGGCGAACGAACCCGCCTGTTCCTGTCGGATACCGGTTATGAAAAAGCACTGGATAGTCAGGAAAAGGGGCAGATTAAGATTTTGAGCCACGCAAAGGTACGTCAGGGCAATCTGCACTATGACCGTTCTGACCAGTTACGCTAAGGAGGGCGGTATGAAGCGTTATCTTCTGCGGCGGCTGGTGGTTCCGCCTTAGCAAAAAAAGAGATTCCCTGCAAACTTCGTGGAAAGGAGGCGAGAAAATGCAGGAAGAAGTGGAAAACAGAACTTTGACGCTGGTTGTCAGTGGAACAAAGTTTACCGGCAGAATGTT